>DASZUH010000246.1:0-31471 GCA_035547715.1 Solirubrobacterales bacterium | reverse complement strand
TGCCGTCGCGGAGGGGTCCCGCCCGGGTTCGGCTTGGACGATCCGGGCGGGACCTCCCCGTGGAGGAGCGTCAGGCGCCGGCGGGCGCGCCCGTTTCCTGTTTGTACTGCTCCGCCGTCTGGGCGAGGGCGTCCATCGTCTGGGTCTTCCAGACCGTGCCTTCGTCGTCTTTCTCACCCAGGACCCACTTGTGCGAGCGCCGCATCGTGTCCATCTGGCCGCGGAACTCGGGGATCACGTACTGGGCGAACAGTTCGACCGCCTTCAGCCGCGCATCGAAGTCGGCGAAGTCGGTCAGGTTCATTATGAACGAGCCGAAGCCGCCGGTCTGCTTGGCCAGTTTGCGGATCAGCTCGACCGCCTTGTCGGGGGTGCCGACGATGATGAAGCCGGACTCGATCGCCTCGTCGAGGAGCTCTTCCCAGCCCTTGTTCGGGTCGGAGGTCGGCAGCGGCGAGACCTCGCCGAGGTAGCGCCAGATCTCCTCGAAGCCGTAGGCGCAGTCGGCGCGCGCCTGCTCTTCGGTCTCCGCCAGGTGCATGATCGCGGTGAGCCGCCAGCTCTCGCGGTCGACCGTGACCCCCGCCTGCTCCGCCTCGCGCTCGCAGATCGCCCAGTGCTCGCGCAGCGCCTCGAACGACGGCGGGCTGGTGGCCGCCAGGTTGATCATGCCGATGCCGAGCCGGCCCGCGGTGCGCGGGCCCGAGGGCGAGGTGACCGCGGCGACGACCATATCCATGGTCGGCACCTGGTATGGCCGCACCTGCAGCTGGGCGTCGCGGAGGTCGAACCAGTCGGTCTTCGCGGTGACGACCTCGCCGTGCATCAGGCGGACGATCACCTCGGCCGCTTCCAGCATCATGTCGCGCTGGCGCGAGACCTCGATGCCGAGCATGTGGGCGTCGGAGGAGAGCTGGCCGGGCCCGAAGCCCATGATCGCGCGACCGTGCGAGAGGTGGTCGAGCTGGGTCAGACGGGAGGCCAGGGTGAAGGGGTTGTGGTACGGGAGAGAGTTGACCGCGGTGCCCAGCTTGATCGTCTGGGTCCGCATCGCCGCCGCCGCCATGAACAGCTCCGGCGAACCGATCGGCTCGTGGCCGCCCGAGTGATGCTCGCCCACCCAGGCCTCCTGGAAGCCGAGTTTGTCGGCGCGTTCGATCAGTTCGAGGTCACGCTCGAACAGCACGGTGGGGCTGATCCCCATTTTGTGAAACGGGGCCATGAAACAGCCGAAGTTGATCGGCCCGTCCTCGAGGCTTCTGGTCACTTCACTCTCCTCCTGTCGCTGCGTTTTCCGGGTCGCCGAGCTCGACGCTCTCGACGGAGCCGCCGAGCGACTTGATCAACTCGATCCCGTCGTAGAACTCGGCGAAGTGGGTCACCTTTCCGTCCCGCACGGTCCAGCGCGTGATGTAGCGGTTCCGGTACGGCACGCGGTCGGGCTTGATCTCCATGTCCGACCTGTAGGTGCAGACGATCTCCCCCGGATCACCGTGCAGCGTGTCCATCCAGACGTCGTGAAGGTTCTCGGCATCGATCAAGGCGGGCACCGTTTCGACGAAGGCGACGATGTTCTCCCGGCCCTCCAGGCGTCGCTCGAAGGGCTCCGGCGCGAACGGCATCTCGAGCACCGCGTCGTCGGCGAGCAGCTCCCTCTTCTTGGCGAAGTCCCAGGCGTTGATCGCGTCGATGTATTCGCGCACGATCTCCATGTTGCGTGCGCGAAGCGCCGCGTCGTCAGTCATTCCCGTCTCCCTGATAGACCTGACTTCAGTTCTCACAGAGACTAGCGATAAGCCTGAGGCCGTGTCAAATAGCGGGATTTTGTGGCACTACCTCGGTCGAACTTGCTTCGAATTGAAGTATGCTCAGTTCGGGTTACACAGCTAGAGGAGGAGAAGAATGTCGGCCAACACCGATCTGCTGAGGAGCTTCGAGGACAGGTTCGTCGCCGGAGACCTCGACTACGTGCTGTCGATCCTCGACGACGACATCGTCGTCCACGAGTGCGACCACGTTCCCTACCCGGGCGACCACCACGGCAAGGACGGCTTCGTCAAGCTGGCCGAAGCCTTCAACGCCTGCTGGGACATCCAGGGGGAGCTCGATCTCGAGATCCTTCCCGCCGGCGACGACAAAGTGCTGGTCCTCGTCCGCTTCGACGCGATCGGCAAACAGACCGGCAAGCCGATCGAGATGCGGATCGCCGAGATCTACACGATCAAGGACGGCAAGCTCGCCGACATCATCGTCCACTACTGGGACACGGCGGCGATGGCGGCGGTCACCGACGGCGCGGTGGTCCTCCACGGCACCACCGCCTGACGGGATGTCGGCGAAGTTTCGGGTCGGCATCGTGCTCCGCCAAGGGGATGTCGAAGCCAACGCAAAGCGCCTCGGGGCGGTCGCCGAGCGGATCGTCGCGGCGGGGATCGACCACGCCACGGTCGGCGACCACGTCAGCTTCGCCGACGGCATGGGCGCCGACGGCTTCGTCCAGGCGTCGGCGCTGCTCGCCTCCCACCCGACCCTGATGGTGGAGACCGGCGTCTACGTCCTCACGCTGCGCCACCCGGCACCGGTCGCCCGCCAACTGGCGACGCTTTGTGCGATCGCCCCCGGCCGCTTCACCTTCGGCGTCGGGATCGGCGGCGACGACCCGGCCGAGCTGCGGCTCTGCGGGGTCGACCCGGCCCACCGCGGCGCCCGCGCCGAGGAGTCGCTGGCCCTGCTGCGCGAGTTCCTCGGCGGCGCCGAGGTCGACTTCCGCGGCGAGTTCTTCACCGTCGAGCACGGCGCGATCCGCCCCGCCCCCGATCCGCCGCCGCGGATCGTCGTCGGCGGTCGCGCCGACGCGGCGATCGAGCGGGCCGGGCGCCACGGCGACGCCTGGATCGGCGTCTGGGTCTCGCCGCGGCGCTTCGCCACGGCGCGCGAGCTGTTCGCCACGGCGGCGGGCGACGCCGGCCGCGAGCCCGCAGGCGCCGAACACGTCCTGCAGCTCTGGGCCGGCTTCGGCGAGAACGAGGTCGCCGGCCGCGCCGTCGTGTCACGGGTGATGGAACGCGAATACGGCATCGCCGCGGAGCGCTTCGAACGCTACGTCCCCTGTGGCCGGCCCGAGCAGGTCGCCGCCGCCCTCTCCCCCTACATCGAGGCGGGCGCGCGGCGCTTCAACATCGTCCCCGAGGGGAGCGGGCTGGAGGCAGGGATCGAGGCGGTCGGAGCCGTCAAGCAGCAACTGGAAAACGAACACGGAGGAGCCCCACACCATGCCCGCGCCTAGCACCATCGTCGATGCCGAGCGTTACTACGAGGAAGGCTTCTGGCAGACGCAGACCATCTGGAGCGACCTGGCGGAGATTCTGGTCCGGCGCGCCGACCGGATCGCCTTCGAGCTCGAGGACCGCAAGCTCACCTACGCCGAGCTCGACCGCGCGGCCGCCGCGCTGGCCGACCGGCTCGCCGACCTCGGGGTCGAGAAGGGCGACGTGGTGGCGGTCCTCGGGCGCAACTCGCTCGAGGCGCCGGTGGCGATGCTGGCGGCGATCCGCATGGGCGCGGTGCTGGCGCCGGTCCCGCCGATGTTCAGCGCCGCCCAGATGCAGGCGCTGATCGGCCAGTGCGAGGCGAAGGCGCTGATCGCCCACGGCGGCGAGCGCGAGATCGAGAAGTGCGCCTCGATCCCCGAGGAGGGCCATCGCTTCCTCGGCCTCGACCCGGCGACCCTGGGCGAGCTGCTGGAGGCCAAGGCGGTCCGCCCGCCCGACCCGCTGGACCCGGATGAGACCAACCTGCTGCTCCACTCCTCCGGTACCACCTCGACCCCGAAAGGGATCGTCCACACCGGTAACACGCTGCGCTACGCGCAGGGCCAGGTGCGGGAGCGGTGGGAGCTCGACGAGGACGACACCTACCTAATCGTCTGTGAGTTCGGCTTCGTCGGGTCGATCCTCTTCGGCTACTTTCCGGCCCTCTTCTCCGGCGCGCATTGCATCCTGCTCGGCAAATGGGACCCGGTGCGGGCGCTGGAGGTGATGGAGGAGCGCGGCGTCTCCTACGTGATGACGATGCCGACCCACACCTCCGACCTGTTGAACGACGCCGACGGCTCGCGGTACGACCTCTCGAAGATGCGCTCGTTCGGCGCCCCCGGCCTGACCCCGGAGCGCCGCGCCACCTTCCAGCAGGTCTTCGGCCACCCGCCGCTCGCCGACTACGGCCTCTCCGAGGTCCCCGGGAACTGCGCCCACAGTCCGCACGAGGAGCAGGCCAAGGTCCTGAAGACGGAGGGCTTGCCCTACCGCGGCACCGAGGTGCGGATCGTCGACTCGGCGGGCGACCCGCTGCCGCAGGGCGAGCAGGGCATGATCGAGATCAACGGCCCGAGCCGGATGATCGCCTTCCTCGGCAACGAGGATCTGACCCGCGACCTGATCGCCCCCTGGGGCGGCTACAAGACCGGCGACAACGGCTACCTCGACGAGGACGGCCAGCTCGTCTACCTCGGTCGTTCGAAGGACACGATCGAACGGGCGGGCGTCCAGATCGTCCCCGCCGACGTCGAGCCGACCGTGCTCGAGCACCCGGCGATCCGCGAGGTGGCGCTGGTGCCGCTCCCCCACGAGCGGCTCGGCGAGACCGTCTGCGCGGCGATCATCCTGGTCGACGGCGCGAGCGAGCCGAGCCTCGAGGACGTGCAGGAATTCCTCGCCGCCAAGGACGTCGCCAAATACACCTGGCCGGAGTCGATCGAGGTCTTCGACGAGTTCCCGCGGACCTCCTCGCTGAAGCCGGTGAAGGGGAAGATCGTCGAGCGGATCCTCGCCCGTCACCCGGCGGAGGCCGAACAGGGCGCATGAGCACGACGGCCGATCCCGAGGGCGTACCGCAGGCCACGGGCCGCGACGACGGCACGAAGCGGGCGGCCATCCTCTACGCGGCGACCGAGCGATTCGGCCGCGACGGGTACGAGCGCACCAAATGGGCCGACGTGGCGGGCGACGTCGGCGTCGGCCCCACCGCGCTCTACCACTACTTCGAGTCCAAGCAGCACTGCCTGTTCGTGATCATGGCCGAGGCGGTGGCCGGGTTCCGCGCCGACTTCGACGCCCGCCGGCTGTCGGAGCCGGACCCGCGCCTGGCGATCCGGCACATCCTCGAAGGGACCTTCGAACTGACCGATCACGAGGTGATGATCAACCGCCTGATCGTCGCCGAGCAGGGCCTGATGTCGACGCCGCGACACTTCCCCCGCGAGGAGCAGGCGCGCCGCCTCGCCCACGCGAAGACGCGCGACGTCGAAATCGCCTGGTCGACCTTTCTCTCGCGGGCGATGGAGGTCGGCGCGATTCCGGAGGACGACCCGCGCCTCCTGACCCGCGCCCTGCTCGGCCTCTACAACAGCGTCTGGCACTGGTATCGGCCGGGAGGCGTCGTCACCCTGGACGAGCTGCGCCGTTTCTTCGTCGGTTACTCGCTCGCTTTGCTCGGCATCCCGGAGGAAGAGGAGGAACCAGATGACGACGACTGACCCGACCGGCTTCTTCGCCGCCTACTTCGCCGCGCTCGACGGCGACGAACCGCTCTCGGCGCTGGAGATGGTCGCCGACGACGCCGACTTCGCGATCCTCTTCGCCGCCGACGAGGGCCGCAAGGCGGGCCACTTCCGCGGCGGCCCCGACGAGCTGCGCAAGTTCACCCTGGCGGGCGACATGGAGGGCTGGGCCCACTACATCCTCGCCGCCTCCCGGACCGGCGACGTCGAACTGGTGCTGGGGGAGACGCGCACCGACGCGGGCGAGTTCATCGGCAGCTTCGTCTGCGTGGTCGAGCTCGACGCCGAGGGCAGGATGAAGCGCTACCTGACCGGTCGCTCGCCCGCGATCCGCTTCTCCGTCTGACGCCTTACCTGAGATAAGTTCAAATGAGTCAGCAGCGGCTCATTTGCCGCTGTAGTTGCAGGTTTGGCCTTCCGTCGCTAGCCTAACTGAAGTCAACTTTGCTGGACAAAAGGGGTCCGGCACGACGGAGGAGAGAGATGCCTACGAACGACGCCACGAATGGCGGCGCCACGGCTTTGCACAGCCATTCCGGCGCCGGCGCCCGCGAACAGACCGCCGAACCGCGGCGCAGTTGGTTGTCCTACCTTTCGGTACGACGGATCAGCGCCGTCTACCTCTGGATCCTCTTCATGGTCCTCTTCGGGATCATCTCCGGCGACACGTTCCTGACCAGCACGACGTACAACCTGGTCTTCAGCGGCGGCGTCGTCACCTGCGTCCTCGCCCTCGCCTTCCTCGTCCCTTTGGCCTGTGGCCAGTACGACCTCGCGATCGGCGCCAACATGTCGCTCTCGCTGGCGCTGATGGTCTACCTGCGCATCCACAGCGGGATGCCCACCGGCGTCATCGCGCTTATCGCGATCGCCGCCTGCGCCCTGGTCGGCGTCGTCTCGGGCTTCATCATCGTGCGGCTGCACGTCAACTCGTTCATCGCCACGCTCGGCGTCAGCCAGGTCCTGCTCGCCATCGTGCTGCTGATCTCCGACAACAAACAGCTGGTCGGCGAATTCCCGGAAAGCTGGTCGAACGCCGGGATCGAGAACTGGTTCGGCATCCCGCGCGTGATGTTCTACCTCGTCGCGATCGGGATCGTCATGTGGTACGTCCTCGAGTTCACGCGGGTCGGCAGGTACCTGTTCGCGACCGGCGGCAACGAGGAGGCGGCGCGCCTCTCCGGGGTGAAGACGGACAAGATCGTCTGGGGCTCGCTGATCGCCTCCGGCGTGATCGCCGGCGTCGCCGGCGTCATCTACTCGATGCGCAGCGGCGTCTTCTCCTCGAGCGTCGGCCCGGGCTACCTCTTCCCCGCCGTCGCCGCCGTCTTCCTCGGCGCTTCGCAGCTCTCCCAGCGGCCCAACGTCTGGGGCACGCTGATCGCCTACTTCGCCCTCGCCTTCGGTATCCAGGGCCTGCTCCTCTCGGCCAGCTCGGCCGCGGTCTGGAGCCAGCCGCTGTTCCAGGGCGTCTCGCTGATCATCGCCGTCGCGCTCGCCGCCCGGCCGGTCGCGAAGAAGCTGAAAGAAGGGCGCTCGGCGCACACCGAGGAGCACGCACCGCCGACGACCGAGCCCGTCACGGGCGCGAAAGCGGTCCGATGATGGCGCCCACCGAGGGAGCCGCGGGGGCCGGCCGCCGGCCGGTCCTCGACATCTCCGATCTCTCCAAGACGTTCCCCGGGACGAGAGCGCTCGACAACGTCGCCTTCGACCTCTACCCGGGCGAGGTCCACGCCCTGGTCGGCCAGAACGGCTCCGGCAAGTCGACGATGATCAAGATTCTCGCCGGCTTCCATCAGCCCGATGACGGCGCCCGGATCGAGCTCGCCGGCGAGGAGGTGACGATCCACGACACCGCCACCTCCCGCGACCTCGGCTTCCGCTTCGTCCACCAGGAACTGGGCCTCGTCGACGAGCTCGACACGGTCGAAAACCTCGCCCTCGGCGAGGGCTACGAGACCGGCTTCGGCGGCCGCATCCGCTGGCGCGCCGCCCGCCGCGAAGCCCGCGAGCGGATCCAGGCGCTCGGCTACGACTTCGACGTGCGCCGCCCGGTCCGCGAGCTCGCCGCTTCGGAGCGGACCGGGATCGCGATCGCCCGCGCGCTCCACGACTGGGAGTCGGCGAAGGTGCTGGTCGTCGACGAGCCGACCGCCTCGCTGCCCAGCCACGAGGTCGCGGTCCTCTTCGAGGCGATCGACCGGGTCCGGGCCAAAGGACTCGGCGTGATCTACATCTCGCACCGGCTCGACGAGATCTTCGCCCTCGCCGACCGGGTGACCCTGCTCCGCGACGGCCGCGTCGTCGGCACCTACGGGACCGGTGAGCTCGACGAAAAGAAGCTGGTCTCGCTGATGGTCGGCGGGGTCGAGCTGAGCCCGCGCATCCCGCGCGATCCGACGGTCGAATCGAAGCCGGTACTGGAGGTGAAGGGGCTCTGCGGCGAGATCGTCGAGGACCTCTCCTTCACCGCCAACAGCGGCGAAGTCCTCGGCATCGCCGGCCTGACCGGCTCCGGTCGCGAGGAGGTGCTGCGGTTGCTCTTCGGCGACCTGCCGCGGACCGGCGAGGTGACCATCGAAGGCCGCCCGGTGAGGCCGGAACGGCCGACCGAAGCGGTCGCCGCCGGCATCGCCCTGGTCCCCGCCGACCGCACCGGCAGCGGCTCGATCATCGGCCTGAGCGTGCGCGAGAACACGACCCTCACCGACCTCGCCCGTCACTCGCACGCGGTGGGGCGGCTCTCGAAAAAGGAGGAGCTGGCCGAGACGCGCGAGTGGATCGAGGCACTCGACATCCGCCCGCCCTACCCGGAAGCGGTCTTCGACTCGCTCTCCGGCGGCAACCAGCAGAAGGTGGTGTTGGCCAAGTGGCTACGGCTGAAGCCGCGCGCGATCCTGCTCGACGAGCCGACCCAGGGGGTCGACGTCGGCGCCAAGGCAACGATCCACGCGCTCGCCCGCAAAGCCGCGGCGGAAGGGGCGACGGTCGTCGTCGCCTCCTCCGAGGACGCCGAGATCTGCGACATCTGCGACCGCGCGATCATCATGCGAAACGGCCAGATCGCCGGTCAGATCGAGGTCGAAAGCATGACGCCGGAGACGATCGCCGAGATGCAGCTGGGGACGGTGAGCACCGTTGGCTGAGGCACCGCCGATCGCCGCCGGGCTCTGGGTCGAGACCACCGAGGGGCCGCGCCTGGTCGGGTCGAGATGCCGCAACTGCGGCACCGTCACCTTCCCACGGCAGGCATCCTGCGCCCGCTGCGCCCAGGAAGACTCCGAGGAGCACCTGCTGTCCCCGCGGGGGGAGCTCTTCACCTGGACCGTGCAGCGCTTCCGTCCGAAGACGCCGCCGTACACCGGGCCGGAGGAGTTCGAGCCCTATGGGGTCGGCTACGTCGAGCTGCCGGGCGAGTGCCGGGTCGAGGCGATCCTCACCACCGCCGACCCCGCCGAGCTGCGGATCGGGATGACGATGGAGCTGGTCTTGATCCCGGCGCTCGGCGCCGACGGCAGCGAGGCGCGCACGTTCGCCTTCGCCCCGGCCGACTGACGACCGAAAGGAACCAGAGATGACTGAAGACGTGGCGATCGTCGGCACGGGGCTGCACCCGTTCGGCCGACATCCCGGCGTCAGCGGCCTCGAGATGGCGGCGATCGCCGCCCGCGAGGCCTGCGCCGACGCCGGCGTGAAATGGGAGGACATCGAGTTCGCCGCGGGCGGTTCCGACGCGGCGGGCAACGCCGACACCTCGGTGTCGGTGCTCGGCCTCACCGGCATCCCCTTCATCAACGTCAAGAACGGCTGCGCGACCGGCGGCTCGGCGCTGACCACGGCGCACGCGATGATCGTCGCCGAATCGGCCGAGCTGGCGCTGGTCGTCGGCTTCGACAAGCACCCGCCGGGGGCCTTCAACCCGCTGCCTGAGGAGTGGGGAATCGGCGGCTGGTTCGGCGAGACCGGCCTGATGCTGACCACCCAGTTCTTCGCGATGAAGATCCAGCGCTACATGGAGCTGCACGGGATCACCGGGGCGACCCTGGCGAAGGTCGCCTCGAAGGCGTTCGCGAACGGCGCCCTGAACGAGAAGGCGTGGCGGCGCCGGCGGCTGTCCGCGGAGGAGGTCGCCGGCTCGCGGATGATCAGCGACCCGCTCACCCAGTTCATGTTCTGCTCGCCCGGCGAGGGCGCTGCGGCACTGGTGCTGGCGAAGGGCGAGCGCGCCCGCTCGATGCCGGTCGACCCGGTCTACCTGCGCGCGGTCGCCTTCCGCACCCGCAAGTTCGGTTCCTTCGAGGTCTTCAGCCCATCGATCCCGGTCGAGGACGGGACGCCGCCGACGACCGAAGCCGCTCGCGCCGCCTTCGAGGAAGCCGGGATCGGGCCCGAGGACGTCGACGTCGCCCAGTTGCAGGACACCGAGTCGGGCGCCGAGATCATGCACATGGCGGAGACCGGCCTCTGCGAGCACGGCGAGCAGGAGAAGCTGATCGCCGAAGGGGCGACCGAGATCGACGGCCGCCTGCCGGTCAACACGGACGGCGGCTGTCTCGCCAACGGCGAGCCGATCGGCGCCTCCGGCCTGCGCCAGGTGGTCGAGGTCGTCGAACAGTTGCGCGGCCGGGCGGGCGACCGTCAGGTGCCGAACGATCCCAAGGTCGGCTTCACGCACGTCTACGGCGCCCCCGGCGTCAGCGCCTGCACCGTTCTCTCGCGCTGAGCTTTCCGCGTACCGTCGCGGTTCCTGACTCTGGGTAGGGAGATGCTGGGCCGCTGAATATGGCTCTCACAGTGTGCTCTTTTGTTATGATCTGAATTCACTTCAGTTTTCTACTTTGGGAGAGACGATGGCCACCGAGACCGAGGCCGCGGCTGCCGCGACCAACTCTGCGAACGAATTCATCCAGTACGAAGTCCGCGACAACATCGCCTGGATCTGGCTCAACCGGCCTGAGGTCAAAAACTGCGTGAACTGGGACCTTCTGACCCAGATGGGCGAAGCGGTCGACCGCGCCGAGAACGACCCGGAGGCCCTCGCCGTCTGCTTCCGCGGCCGCGGCAATACGTTCTGCGCCGGTGCCGACCTGAACATGCTGAACGGCGAGTTTCTGGCGACGACGAACAAATCGATCGAGATCGCCGAAGTCTCGGCCCGCACCTACGACCACATCTACAACCTGAAGAAGCCGACGATCGCCGTCGTCGAGGGCTACGCCGTCGCCGGTGGCTTCGAGCTCTTCATCTCCACCGACTTCACCGTCGTCGCCGAGGACGCCAAGATCGGTGACTTCCACATCCGTCGCGCCCTGTTCGGCGGCGCCGGTCCGATCTACCGGCTCCCGCGTTACGTCGGCATGCGCAAAGCCAAGGAGCTGATGCTCACCGGCAAGCTGCTCAGCGGCACCGAATGCTACGAGTGGGGCCTCGCCAACAAGGTCGCCCCGGCGGCCGAGCTGGAGCAGGCGGCGATGGACTTCTGCGCGGATCTGGTCGACAAGTCGCCGTTCTGCATGCACATGACGAAGGCGGCCGCCAACCGCGGCCTCGACGCCGACACCAACTCGCTGATCACCCTGGAGACGATGACCTGCAACGTCTGCCACCAGAGTGCCGACGCGAAAGAGGGTGTCACCGCCTTCCTCGAGAAGCGCGACCCGGTCTGGGTCGGCGCCTAGAGACCGAGCGCCCGACGGCCCACGCGGGCCTATCCCCTCCCCGCGTGGGCCACGCTCGACCCTTCCTGCCTTGGCCGCCGAGTCCCTGACCAAGTCGATGCGGCTCGACGGCCGCAACGCGCTGGTGGTCGGCGGCAGCGGCGACATCGGCCGCACCATCGCCCACACCCTGGCGACGCTCGGCGCCAGGGTCGGGCTCGCCGCGCGTGATCGCGAGCGCTGCGAGGCAATCGCCGCCGAACTACGCGCGGACCACGGCATCGAGGCGGCATCCTTCGCCGCCGACGCGACCTCCAAGGAGGGCATCGAAGCCCTGCTCGCCGAGTTCCGCGCCGCGGTCGGCCCGGTCGACGTGCTGATCTTCAACGCCGGCGCCTACGCCGCCGGCGAGGTGTGGCAGATCCCGGCCGACCGCTGGCGTCAGGTCTTCGCACTCAACGTCGACGGGCCGTTCTTCGCCGTCCAGGAGAGCTTCGAGGACCTGCGCGAGCGGCGCGGCAACGTCCTCTTCGTCTCCTCCGTCGGCGGCCTGCGCTCGTTCGCCCGCTCGGAATCGAAGATCGTTCCCTACACCACCTCGAAGGCGGCGTTGATCCACCTCACCCGCGACCTCGCCGCGCAGCTCGGCGACTTCGGCATCCGCGTCAACTCGCTGGCGCCGGGGCAGATCGACGCGGGCCTTACCGCGACCCTCAGCGACGATCAGCGGGCGGCGATGCTGGAGCGGATCCCGCTCGGCCGGCTCGGCCACCCCGACGATCTCGCCGGGGCGATCGCCTACCTCTGCACCGACATCTCCGCCTACGTCACCGGCCAGACCCTGGTCGTCGACGGCGGCCTCACCCTGATCTGAGAAAGGCTCTGAACATGGACTTCGGCTACGACGACACGACCAGGCGGATGCTCGAGCGCGTGGAAGCGTTCATGGACGAGCACGTCTACTCCAACGAGGAGACCTTTCACCGGCAGGTCGAGGAGGGCCCGCTCTGGGCGACGCCGCCGATCGTCGAGGATCTCAAGGCGAAGGCGAAGGAGGAGGGCCTCTGGAACCTCTTCCTCCCCGCCCACCACGCCGACGGTGCCGGGCTCACCAACCTGCAGTACGCGCCGCTCTGCGCGGTGATGGGCCGCAACCCGTGGATGGCGCCGGAGGTGTTCAACTGCGCGGCGCCGGACACCGGGAACATGGAGCTGCTCTCGCTGTTCGCGACGCCGGAGCAGCGGCGCGAGTGGCTGGAGCCACTGCTCGAGGGCGAGATCCGCTCGGCCTTCTCGATGACGGAGCCGGCGGTCGCCTCCTCCGACGCACTGAACATCCGCACCTCGATCGTCCGCGAGGGCGACGAGTACGTGATCAACGGGACCAAGTGGTGGTCGTCAGGGGCGATGAGCCCGCGCTGCAAGCTGCTGATCCTGATGGGCGTCAGCGATCCGGACGCCGAGCGGCATAAGCGACAGTCGATGATCCTGATCCCGACCGACGCGCCGGGCGTGAACGTGAAGCGCTCGATGAAGGTCTTCAACTACGACGACGGGCCCCACGGGGGACATGCGGAAATCGAATACGACAACGTCCGCGTGCCGGTCACGAACATGCTCGGCAACGAGGGAGAAGGGTTCCGGCTCGCCCAGGAGCGCCTCGGCCCGGGCCGGATCCATCACGCGATGCGGGCGATCGGGATGGCCGAACGGGCGCTCGAGATGATGATGGAGCGGACCGCGGGCCGCACCACCTTCGGCACCCCGATCATCGACCAGGGTGTCGTCCAACAATGGATCGCCGAGTCCCGCATCCGGATCGAGGAGGTCCGGCTGCTGGTGCTGAAGACCGCCTGGCTGATGGACACCGCGGGCAACAAGAGCGCCCGCTTCGAGGTCTCGGCGATCAAGATCGCCGCCGCCGACCTGGCGACCGAGGTGATCGACCGCGCCGTGCAGGCCTTCGGCGCCTCGGGCGTCTCCCAGGATCAGATCCTGGCCGAGCTCTACGGCGTCGCTCGCATCCTCCACTTCGTCGACGGTCCCGACGAGGTGCACAAGATGTCGATCGCCCGGCGCGAGTCGCGCCCTTACAAGGAACGCGCCGAGGCCGCCTCCTAGCGCGAGGCTAGGAGCGTTTTTTACCGCCGGCTTTGCCGGCTTTGGCTCTCGTTTTCGTTTTCGGCTTGGCGGCGACGCCGTTCAGGCCGATCAGGCCGATCATCGCCAGGTGGCGGGGGACGTAGAAGTCCGCCACCTGGTCGAGCGTGAGGATCCCGCCGGGGCGGTACCAGTGCCAGACGGAGTTGTAGAGGCCGAGGACGGCGCGGCTGAGGAGCTGTGGGTCGGCCTCGGGGATCGCGCCGAGCGCCATCCCGCGAGTCAGGTGGTTCGCCCAGACGATCTCCAGGTCATGGGTGCGGGCGCGGGCGATCTGACGGGCCTCCTCCTCGCGCGGCGAGCTGCGGCGCGAGCCGACCAGGCCCTGCTCGGCGACCAGGACCCGATTGCGCTGGACCTCGTGCTCGGTCAGGTTGAAGCCTTCGCGAAGGACTTTCTCGACGCCCTCGGCGAAGTCGTTTTCGGCCGTGATCCGATCGAAATCGGTGCGGAAGGTCTCGATCGCCTCCGCCATGATCACGTACAGACAGTGCAGCTTCGACTCGAAGTAGTGGTACAAGGCGGTCGAACCGACGCCGACCGCCTCCGCCACGTCCGCCCATTTGGTGTCCTCGTACCCCTGCCGGCCGAAGTAGTCGGTCGCGACCGTGAGGATTTCAGCGCGTTTGCTCCTCGGTGAATCTTTGGAGTTGTCGAGCGCTCCTGCCGTTTTACGCTGTGCCACCTGCCGCTCCTAGACGTCTGTTAAGGCCTTCGCCCCCGCCCGACAACCATATACATCTCGGGTGACTTCACTTCAAAGCCGGGCCGGAATCAGCTCTTTTCGAGCCTCGGCAGACCCGCTGAGAGCGGCGGCCGCGGCCCTTCCCTCGCTGATCGCATGGGCGACACGACGCGGCGTGATCGCGTCACCGATGATCAACACCGGGACATCAAGTGATTCGAACTCAGTTGAGGTGCGGGGGCGCCGCTCGCCGACGACCACGACCGCGTCGGCGCTCAGGGTCTCCGACTCACCCGCCGCGGAGCGGATCTCGACCCGCCCGTCGCCGAAGCCGATGCCGACCAGGCCATGCAGTGGCCGCATCGCGAGCGGCAGCTTGCCGCGCAGCCGCTTCAGCATCTGCACGCGACCTTCGCCGGGGATCCCCATCGCGAAGGCGACGCCGGGGGTCACCAGCGTGATGCGGCCGACCCCGGCGACGGCGGCGAGCTCGACCGCCATCGCGTGCGGCCACCAGGCGAAGCCGTCGTCGACGACGACCACGTGGTCGCGCCCCTCCAGCCGCTCGACGCCGGCGGCCACCAGTTGGGAAACGGTCATCGCTCCGGCGGCCGCCTCGGGCAGATGTTCGACCGCGCCGGTGGCGACGACGACCGTGTCGAAGTCGGCGACGTCGGCGGCACCGACCTTGATGCCGAGGCGCTGTTCGACCCGCCCCGGGTCGAGGTTGCGAGCGTAGAACTCGACGATCCGCGCCCAGCCGTCACGGCTGGGCGACCGAGCGGCGAGGGCGGCGGTGCCGCCGACGCGGTCGGCCGCATCGAAGAGGACGATCTCCTCGATCCCGCGATCCTGCAGGGCGAGCGCCGCCTCGAGGCCGGCCGGGCCGGCGCCGACGATCGCCACGCGTCCCGGGGTGCCGTCGAGCGCCGCTCCGCGCAGCAACGACTGCGCCCGGCGCACGGCGTCGCCGGGGGCGGCGAGATCGGGGTTGACCGTGCAGAGGAGCGCCGGGTCGAAGGTGCGGCAGTCCTCGTTGCAGGCGACGCAGGGACGGATCTTCCCCGTCTCGCCCGCCAGCACCTTGCGCGGCAGGTCGGGGTCGGCGATCAGCGCCCGCGCCATGCCGACGACGTCCGCGCCGGCCGCCACCGCGTCGCTCATCGGGACCGGATCGCGGAAGCCGTGTGAGACCAGCAGCGTCCGCTCGGTGCCGCGGCGCAGCTCGGCGATCTGGTCGAGTAGCGGCGGCCGGCTCGTCCCCATGTCGCGGACGTAGTCGGCCCGCATCCCGGCGGTGAGGTTGACGTAGTCGATCGCCGGGTCCAGCTTCGAGACCAGCGCGACCGTGTCGTCGACGTCGAGACCGGCGTCCTGTGGGTCGCCGACCGAGAGCCGGATCCCCAGCGCCAGCTCCGGCCCGACCTCGCGCACCGCCCGGGCGATCCGCATCACCGGCTCCATCCGACCCTCCAGCGTCTCTGCCCCGGGCCGCCGGTTGGCGACCGGTGAGAGCAGCTGGCCGAGCAGGTAGCCGTGGGCGGCGTGCAGCTCGACCGCGTCGAACCCGGCGGCGACCGCGTGCTCGGCGCTGATCCTGAAGCCCTCGACGATCTCGTCGAGCTCGGCATCGGTGAGCGCGCGGGGGGCGTTCGGCTCGCGCGGCGAACGTACCGCCGAGGGCGCGATCGGGTGGTAGTAGATCTCGGCGCCGAGGGTCTCGCGGCCGAGGTGGAGGATCTGCAGGCAGGCGACGGCGCCGCCCGACTTCATCGCCTCCGCCCGCACCCGCATCCCGTCGACGACGTCCTCGCGATAGGCCTCGGTGAGGATGCGGCCGCGCTGGGTGGAGAACGGCCCGATCACGGTGCCGCCGGCGATGCACATCGCGATGCCGCCGTCGGCGACCCGCGCCCAGTATTCGGCGTCGGCCTCGCCAGGGACGCCGTCGACGACCGCGGCGCGCCCGTGGGCGGTGGCCGCAAGGCGGTTGCGCAGGGTCAATCCCGGCCGCAGCTCCAGCGTGTCGTCAAGCCGTCTCTCGCTCATCTACTCCTCCTTCTGCTTGATCAGCTCTTGCTCTTCCAGGGCGCCGAGCGCGTGGAACCGGCCGCGGAAGTAGGCGAGCGGCGCCAGCCCGCGGCGCACCGTGGCCTGACCGACCTCGGCGATGAAGACCGTGTGGGTCCCCCCGGTCACCTCCTCGGCGACGTGACACTCGAGCGTCGCCAGCGCGTCGGAGAGGAGCGGCTCGCCCCAGCTCCCCGGCTCGACCGGGACGTCGTCGAAGGCGCCGCCCTTGCGGGCGAAGCGCTTTGCCAGGTCCGGCTGCTCCTCGCTCAGGATGTTCACCGCGAAGCGGCCGTCGGCTTCGATCGCCTGGCCGGTCTGCGAGGCCTTGTTCATGCAGACCAGCAGCATCGGCGGTTCCAGTGAGAGCGAGCAGACGGCGCTCGCGGTGGTGCCGAAGGAGGTGTCCTCGTGACGCGCGGTGACGATCGTGACGCCGGTGGCAAAGTGGCCGATGACGTCGCGGAACTCCTCCGCCGCGGGCCGCTGCAGCGCCGCGGTCAAGCCACCCGCTCCGCCCACTCGACATGGGCGCGCACGCGGCCTTCGCCGTCGACCCAGCCCTTCGACTCGGCGTAGTCGACCATCGCTTCGAAGCCCTCGAGCCAAATCGGGCTGATCGCCCGCTCGCCGGCCAACGAGCGCAGCTCGCCGCGGCCGATGAAGAGGTGCTCGCCGTCGTCGTCGAGAGCGCCGACCGCCGCCGTCGCCCGCTCCAGATCCGCCCGCGACCCTCCGCCCGCGACGACCACCGCGAGGCGGTCGAAGACGTCGGGCTCGACGAGTGAGACGCCTGCCGGGCCGCGGCCGAGTTCGACGCGGAGCTCCACGGCGCCTCAGACCCTGACGAAGCTTTCGTCGCGGGGGTCGATCCCCGCCTCGACCGAGATCTCGTCGACCAGCGAGAGCCCGTGGCGGGCGAGGCCCGCGGCACCGTCGGCCGCCCCGGCGCTGGTCAGCAGGCGCAGCGAGCTGAGACCGAGGTCGGCGAGGATCTGTCCGGCGACCCCGAGGTCGCAGGTGTGTGGCGCGCCCTCCGGCGGGGTCATGTGGAGGAGCACGCCCTCGCCCTCGGCGGCGATCGCCGCCAGCGCCCGTTCGAGCAGCCCACCGCAGCCGCAGTCGGCGCCGAAGGACTCGCCCGCGGTGCAGCGCGGGTGGATGCGCGCCAACACCTCACCGCGCCCCGCCACCTTGCCCTTGACCAGGGCGCGGTGCTCGGAGCCGTCGACCAGCGAGCGGTAGACGATCGACTCGAAGACACCGAAGTCGGTCCAGATGCGCTCGCCGGAGAGGCGCCGGACGAGGCACTCGCGGCCGCGCCGCCACTCGACCACCGCGGCGGTCGAGACGGCGAGCAGGCCATGGGCCTCACACCAGTCCGCGGTCTCCCCCGGCTCCAGGACATCGCCGTGATCGCCGAGCGCCGCGCAGAGCGTCGCCGCCGGGGCGAGGCCCGCGGCGCGGGCGAGATCGACCGCGGCCTCGGCGATGCCCGGGCGGCCGATCACGCCCGCGGGGTCGACCCGGATCGGGAAGACGTGGCCGGGCGAGCAGAGGTCGGCCTCGCCCGCCGCCGGGTCGATCGCGGCGGCGATCGTCCGCGCCCGATCCGCCGCCGAGATGCCGGTGGTGACGCCCTCACGCGCCTCGATCGAGACCGTGAACGCCTGCCCCTCGCCCGCCGCGCCGCGCCGCGGCGGGATCAGCTCGAGGCCGAGCTCGTCGCAGCGCTCCGGGGTCAGGGCCAGACAGACGACGCCGCGCGCCTCGCGGGCCATGAAGTTGACCGCGCCGGCGTCGGTCGCGCCCGCCGCGACGACTACGACCGGCCGGCCGCCGTCCTCCTCGCACAGCACCAACGGCCGCCCGGCGCGCAGTACCGCGAGGGCGTCGGGCACGGAGGCGATCGGCGGCGCGGCCATCTCCCTCAGACCCGTTCGATCAAGGTCGCGGTGCCGAGCCCGCCGCCGCAGCACATCGTCACGAAGCCGAGTTCCTGGTCTTCGTCCTCCAGCTCGTGCAGGAGGGTGGTAAGGAGGCGCGCGCCGCTCGAGCCGAGCGGATGGCCGAGTGCGATCGCGCCGCCGCGGACGTTGACCTTGTCCATATCGGGGTCGTGCTCGCGTTGCCAGGCGGCGATCACCGAGGCGAAGGCCTCGTTGATCTCGATCCGGTCGATGTCGTCGATCGTGATCCCGTTGCGCTTCAAGATCGCCGCCGTCGCCGGGATCGGGCCCTCGAGCATTTTCACCGGGTCGCAGCCGACCGTGAAGTGGTCTTTGATCCGCGCCCGCGGGGTGACCCCCAGCTCCTTCGCCTTGTCCGCCGACATCAGCAGCACCGCCGCGGCGCCGTCGGAGATCTGCGAGGAGTTGCCGGCGGTGTGGCGGCCGTCCGATTTGAAGGCCGGCTTCAGCGAGGCAAGACTCTCGAGCGTCGTTTCGGGGCGGATGCCCTGATCCTGGGTCAAGGTTTCCGCGCCGACCGTGATCGGCACGATCTCGCGGTCGAAGGCGCCGGCGTCGCGCGCCGCGGCGGCCCTCTGCTGGGAGCGCAGGCCGAGCTCGTCGCACTCGCCGCGGGTCACCTCGTACTCCTCGGCGATCATCTCCGAGCCGAGGCCTTGGCCGACGATTTCGTAGCGGTCGAGCAGCTCCGGCGTCATCGCGTGGCCGAAGAACTCTTCCGATTTCGGCTGGGCCGCCATCGGCACGTGGCCCATGTGCTCGACCCCGCCACCGATCGCGACGTCGTGGATGCCGGCCGCGATCAAGGCCGAGGCGAAGTTGACGGCCTGCTGGGCGGAGCCGCACTGGCGGTCGATCGTGGTCGCCGGGGTGGTGAGCGGCAGGCCCGCCTCGAGCCAGGCATTACGGGCGACGTTGAAGCCCTGCTCGCCCATCTGGGCGACGCAGCCGCCGATCACGTCGCCGACCTCGGTCGGGTCGATCCCGGCCCGCTCGATGACCTCCTTGTAGACCGCCGCGAGGAGGTGCGAAGGGTGCGAGTCCTTGTACATGCCCTTCTCCGGGTGGCCGCGCCCGATCGGGGTCCGCACCGCCGCCGCGATGACTACCTCTCTGCCGCCTTGACTCATCTCCCCACGCTTCCTCTCGGTGACTCTCGTCAGTGATTGACCTGAGTTCAGTTTAGCGAGGTGTCAGGACTGGGACGAGTCGCCGTCAAGATGGTCGAGAAAGCGCAGGATCGCGGCGTTGGTCTGCTCCGGCTGCTCGAGCGTCAGCCAGTGACCGCAGCGGGAGACGATGTGGGTCTCGAACAGCTTCGGCACGGTTTCGGGGAATTTCTGGATCGCCTCGGCCCCCCAGAGCGTGGCGACGTCGAAGTCGGCGCCGATGAAGCTCGCCGGCACCTCGATCGGCTTGCCCTCGTAGGGCGCCAGTTCCTCCCAGTCGCGGTCGAGGTTGCGGTACCAGTTGAGCGGTGCGGCGAGGCCGGTCCGTTCGAACTCGGCGGCGTAGGCGGGCAGGTTGTCGGCCAGCCACCCCGGCATCGGATCGGGTGGGCTGATCAGGGCTTCGCGGAACTTCGAGCCCGCGTCGACAATCGCGCCGCCGGTCTTGATCGACTCGCGGACCGCATCGATGTCGGCGCCGACGATCTGCGGCGGCTCGAAGTCCTCCGGGTAGGGGGCCGCCGAGAAGCTGAACAGCTGGTCGCGGAAGAACTCGTAGACATCGGGCTCGGCCTCGGCGGCGAGGCCGTCGCCGTCGAGCCAGATCTCCTGGTAGAAGACGCGGTCGCCGGCCGCCTCGCGGTCGGCCTCGGTCGGCTTCAGCTCGCCGAGCGAGGAGATCCCGGCGAGCGGGAGGAGGCCGCGGCCGCCGAAGGGCACGCTCATCCCGATCACGCCGCGGAAGACGTCGGGGCGGGTCCAGGCGCAGGTCCAGGCGAGCATCGAGCCCCAGTCGTGGCCGACGACCACCGCCAGTTTCTCCCCCAGGGCCTCGACGATGCCGACGCAGTCGTTCACCAGGTCGGTGATCCCGTAGGCGTCGACGTCGCGCGGCTTCGAGGAGCGCCCGTAGCCGCGCATGTCCGGCGCCGCGACGCGATAGCCGGCGGCGGCGATGACCGGGATCTGGTTCGACCAGGCGTGCCAGAACTCGGGGAAACCGTGGACGAGAAGAACCAGCGGGCCCTCTCCCTCTTCGACCAGGTGGAACCGCTGGCCGTTCGCCTGTACGGATCGGTGCGTCCAATCGCTCACTCGGTTCTCCTCTGTCCCACGGAGCCTTCCCTGAGCTCCGATTTGAATTGACTTTACCTCAGTTCAGGACAACGAGTGGTCCTGCTCGCCGGTCGCCGGCGGAGCGGAGGCCGCTTCCCGACGGCCCGGCAGCTCGGTCAGCCACAGTTCCCCTACCTCGGCCCACTGCTCGACCCCGTAGGTGTCGATCAACCGCTGACGGTCGGCACGCATCGCCGCGAACTCGGGCGTCGAGAAGGAGGCTTCGCAGGCCGTGCGACTCTCGAACTCGGCCTCGACGATCCGGTGATGCTCGGGGGTCCCGCCCTGCCACCCGTCGGCGACCTTCAGCGTGCCGAGCCGCAGCAGCCCCGGCAGCTTCGCCGCCACCGGGACGTGGTTCTCGATGTAATCGCGCTCGAATTCCTCGATCCGCGCCGGATCGGCGGGTGCCGACCAGTAGCCGACGATCTTGAAGCGCTCGGCCATCAGCGGGTCACCATGCCGCCGTCGACGGTGAGCGCCTGGCCGCTGATGAAGACGCCGCCGTCGCCGAGCAGCAGGAGCAGGGCCTGATCGAGATCGCCCTCGCCGCCGGTGCGGCCGAGGGGGATCTGCTCGAGCAGCCAACCGGGGTATGAGCCCGCCTCGTAGGTGGAGAGCTCATCGGTCATCTCGGAGGTGAAGAAGCCCGGCGCCAGCGCGTTGACGCGGATCCCGAAGCGTCCCCACTGCGAGGCGAGCTCTCGGGTCAGCCCGACCAGGCCGGCCTTGGAGGCGATGTAGGCGGCGTCGGGGAGCTGGTCGATCGAGCGCATCGCCATCGCCGAGGCGACGTTGACGATCGAGCCGCCGCCGTTCTCCCGCATCCGGGTCGCCGCCAGGCAGGAGAGCGCGAAGGGGGCGTTCAGGTTGGTCTCGATGACGCCGGCGAAGACCTCCTGCTCGAGCCGCAGCGCCGGGCCCATCGCCGAGGTGCCGGCGTTGTTGACGAGCCCGTCGAGGCGACCGAAGCGCTCGACCGTCGATGCGACGAGGCGCTTCCGGTCGGCTGGGTCGGTGACGTCGCAGACGACGGTGAGGACGCGGTCGGCCCCGACCTCGGCGGCGAGGCCGCGCAGGCGCTCCTCGCGGCGCGCCGCCGCGGCGACCTGCGCGCCTGCCTCGACCAGTACGCGGACGAAGCGCGCGCCGAGTCCGGAGCTGGCCCCGGTGACGATGACGACCTTGTCGCGCAACCCGGACACGGAGGCGCTAGCTTATTGAATTGAGTTCATGTTTGCACCCGGAACGACCCCCGAGATGCTCCGCCGCAGCGCCGAGACCCGGCCCGAGACCGCCGCGCTGATCTTCGGCGATGAGGTCCGCACCTTCGCCGAGCTCGAGGCGCGCAGCGACCGGCTCGCCGGCGCGCTGGCCGCCCGCGGCGTCGGTCGCGGTGACCGCGTCGCCCTCTTGATGCACAACGGCACCGACATCGTCGAGGCCTTCTTCGGCATCCAGAAGGCGGGCGCTGCGGCGGTGCCGATCAACTTCCGCCTGGTCGCCGATGAGGTCGCCTACATCCTCGCCGACTCGGGCGCGAAGGTGGCGCTGGCGAGCGGCGAGTTGACCGGGTTCGAGGGTTTCGAGCCCTTCGCGGAGGTGTCGGCCGCGGCGCCGGGGCCCGCCGCGCCGGCGGTTGACCTGGAAGGCGAGGACCTCGCCTTCCTGATGTACACCTCGGGCACCACCGGCCGGCCGAAGGGGGCGATGCTGACCCACGACAACCTGGTCGCCGCAACGCGCGCCTGGATCCGGGCGATCGGCGCCCGGTCCGACGACGTCTGGATGTCGGGGCAGCCGCTCTTCCACATCGGCGGGCTCAACGGCCTGCTGCCCTTCATCGCCCTCGGCACCACCGCGGTGCTGAACCCGACCTCGAGCTTCGACCCCGAGGCGGCGGTCGAGCGACTGCTGTCCCAGGCGGTCACCTGCTGCGTCTTCGTCCCCACCCAGTGGCAGGAGATATGCGCCTCCGAGCGGGCCGCGGAGCTCGCCGCCGGGCCGCTCAAGACCGCGATCTGGGGCGCCTCGGCGGCGCCGCGGGCGACCCTCGAGCTGATGGTGTCGACCCTGCCCGGGGTCGAGATCGTCAACGCCTACGGCCAGACCGAGATGTCGGGGACGACGACGATGATGAAGGGTGACCCACTCGCCCACTTCGGCTCGGTGGGCCGGCCGCTCGGCCCGGTCGAGGCGCGGATCGTCGACGAGGACGGCGCGCCCGTCCGGCGCGGCGAGGTTGGCGAGCTGGTCTACCGTGGGCCGATGGTGATGAAGGGCTACCTCGGCCGGCCGCGGGCGACGGCCGAGGCCTTCGAGGGCGGCTGGTTCCACTCCGGCGACCTGCTGCGCGAAGACGAGGACGGCTACCTCTACGTCGTCGACCGCAAGAAGGACATGATCGTCTCGGGCGGCGAGAACGTCTACCCGGCCGAGGTCGAGCGGGCGCTCGGCGCCCACCCCGCGGTGGCCGACGTCGCCGTGGTCGGGGTCGAGCACCCGCGCTGGGTCGAGACCCCGGTCGCCGTCGTCGTCCTCGCCGCCGGCACCGCCGCCACCGAGGCCGAGCTGCTCGGCCACTGCCGCGACCGCCTCGCCGGCTACAAGAAGCCCGCGCGGATCTTCTTCGTCGACGGCCTTCCCCGCAACGCCGCGGGCAAGGTCCTCAAGCTGCCCCTGCGCGAGCGCTACGCCGATTCGTGCCGGTCCTGAACCCTGACGGTTTGAACTGAACTCGGGTCAGGTGGTACGGTGCCGGCCGTGTCCACCGAAAGCGGTACCCAGACCGTCAGCACCGGCGCCGACCCCGAGTTGATCGGCCCCTTCCTCGCCCGGCGGCTGCACGACGAGCGCTGGCGCGACTGCACCGTCGCCCATATCTCCGGCGGCATGTCGAACCTCACCTACTCGGTCCACTGCGGCGCCGGCGAGGTGATCCTGCGGCGGCCGCCGCTCGGCAACCTCCTCCCCACCGCCCACGACATGGCGCGCGAGTATCGCGTCATCACCGCCCTGCAGGGGACCGCGGTGCCGGTGCCGCGGACGATGGTCGCCACCGCCGCCGGCGAGCCGCTCGAGTTCGCCACCTTCGTGATGGAGCGGGTGATCGGCCACGTCTGCCGGGCCGGCTTCCCGGCGGGCTTCGTCACCACCGCGGCGGAGCGCCGCGAGGTCGGCAACGCGGTCGTCGACGTGCTCGCCGCCCTGCATAAGGTCGACCCCGAGGCGGTCGGGCTGGGCGACTTCGGCCGTCCGGCGGGCTTCATGGAGCGCCAGCTGCGCCGCTGGTCGAAACAGTGGGACGCCTCGAAGTTCGAGGAGCTGCCGAGTCTCGACCGGCTCCGCGACGGGCTCGGCGCCTCGATGCCGAGGATCGAGCAGCCGCATACCATCGTCCACGGCGACTACAGGCTCGACAACACGATCCTCCATCCGGCCGATCCGAGCCGCATCGTCGCCGTCCTCGACTGGGAGCTGTCGGCGCTCGGCAACCCGCTCTCGGACCTCGGCTCGATGCTCGCCTACTGGGCCCAGGCCGACGACGACGAGGTGCTCGTCGCCGGCCGCGTGATCCCGCCGATCACCGCGCTGGAGGGCTTCCCGACCCGCGCCGAGGTGATCGAGCGCTACGCCGCGCGCACCGGCTTCGATCTCTCCGAGATGCGCTGGTACGTCGCCTTCGCCTACTTCAAGATCGCCGTCATCTGCCAGGGCATCGCCGCGCGCGCCAAGGGCGGCTCGATGGTCGGGGACGGCTTCGACGAGGCACAGGGAAACGTCGCGCCGCTGGTCGAGGCCGGCCTGCGCGTGCTCGAGGGGAAGGAGCCGATCTGATGAGGCTGGAACTGAACGCGGAGGAGCGCGAGCTGCAGGCGGAGGTGAGGGACTGGCTGGCGGCGAACGCGCCCGACCCGGACGAGATCCCCACCCACCTCGATCAGCGCATCCCCTACCTGCGGGAGTGGCAGGCCCGTTGCTACGCGCAGGGGTACGTCGGCCGCTCCTGGCCCGCCGAGTTCGGCGGCGGCGGCCGGCCGCCGGTCGAGCAGATCATCGTCGACCAGGAGCTCGCCGCGGCAGGCGCGCCGGAGTTCCCGAGCGTGGTCGGTCTCGACGTGCTCGGCCCGTCGCTGATCACCTTCGGCAACGAGGAGCAGAAACGTGCCCACATCGAAAAGATCCTCTCCGCCGAGGAGATCTGGTGCCAGGGCTTCTCCGAGCCGGAGGCGGGATCGGACCTCGCCTCGCTGCGGACCAAGGCGGTGGAGGACGGCGACAACTTCGTCATCTCCGGCCAGAAGACCTGGATCTCCTGGGGCCAATGGGCGAGCTGGTGCGGGGTCCTCTGCCGCACCGACGAGTCCGACAAGAAACATCGCGGGCTGTCGATCCTGATCATGGACATGAGCTCACCCGGCGTCCAGGTCCGACCGATGACGCAGATCACCGGCCACGCCGAGTTCGCCGAGCTGTTCCTCGACGAGGTCGTGGTGCCGAAGGAGAACCTGCTCGGTGAGCGGGGCCAGGGCTGGCTGATCACCCTGCACACGCTCGGGCACGAGCGCGGCACCGCGGCGCTGCCGCGACAGGTGAAGATGCGGACCTGGCTCGATCGCCTGCTCGCCGACGCGTCCTCGCGCCGGGTCGACGGCGCGGCGCTGATCGACGACGAGGCGACCCAGGTGAAGCTCGCCCAGGCCCAGATCGGGGTCGAGGTGCTGCGCCATCACGCCTACCGGACCGTCGGCGAGTTCCTCAACGGTGGCGCCGTCGGCGAGGACTCCTCGACCGTGAAGCTGCTGATGGCCGAGGCCGAGCAGCGGCTCGGCGAGACCGCGATCGACGTGCTCGGGCCGACCATGTTCGACGGTGAGGACGCGCACCGGAAAGCCAACGAGTTCTGGTACGAGACCTACCTCTACTCGCGCGCCGCCGGCGTCTACGGCGGTACCCAGCAGATCCAGCGGGGCATCATCGCCGACCGCATCCTCCAACTCCCGGTGAAATGACATGGATCTTGAGCTGACCGACGAGCAGAAGCTGCTCTCCGACTCTGTCGAGACCCTGCTGGAGCGCGGCGGCGACGCGGCCGACGCCTGGGACAAGATCGTCGAGTTCGGCGGGCTGATGGTCGGGCCGGAAGGGCTCGGCGCGGTCGAGCTGTGCCTGATCGCCAACCGCCTCGGTGCCCACCTCGCCTCCGTCCCCTACCTCGGCTCGGCCGCGGCGCGCTACGCGCTGCTCGGCACCGAGGATCTGCCCGCGGGGCTGGCCGGGCTCGACGAGGAGCCGACCGCGATCACGCCGGCGTTCGTCGAGCCGGGCGGCGGCTGGACGTTCGCGGGAGTGCGCACGACGCTCGCCGACGGGGCGCTGTCGGGCGAGAAGGCGGCGGTCGAACACGCCGATGCCGCCGACGCTCTGCTGGTCGTCGCCGACGCCGGCGGCGGGCCTGCGCTGGCGCTCGTCCGGCGCGATGCCGACGGGCTGCGGCTCTCCGCGCAGGAGTCGATCGACCCCGGCACGCCGCTGGCGCGGGCGACCCTGGACGGCGTCGCGGCCCCGGCGGAGGCGACGCTCGGCGGCGACGCCGCCCGGGCCGCCTTCGAGCGGCTGCTCTCGATCGGCGGCCTGCTCGCCGCCGCCGAGGCCAACGGGGCGGCCGAGGTGCTGCTCGCGCAGGCGGTCGAGTACGCCGGAACTCGGCGCCAGTTCGGCCGGACGATCGGCTCGAACCAGGCGCTCCGCCACATCCTCGCCGAGATGTACGTGCGGCGGACCTCCTCCTGGAGCTCGATCCTCTACTCGGCCGCCGCCCTCGACGACGGCGCCGCCGACGCCGCGACCGCGGCCGGGGTCTCGAAGGCCTACGCCTCGCGCGCGACCCGCGAGGTCGCGCACGGCGCGATGCAGGTCTTCGGCGGGATCGCCTTCACCGAGGAGCACGACGCCCACCGCTTCCTGCGTCGGATCAACCTGCGCGGCTCGCAGTTCGGCGACGCCGAGCACCACGAGCGGCTGCTCGGGCGCGCGCTGGCGGCGTCGCGGGCGGGCACCGCGACGGTGGCGTGAGCGCCGCGCCCACCGGGCTCTTCGACCTCACGGGGCGGGTCGCCCTCGTCACCGGGTCGAGCCGCGGGCTCGGCCGCCAGATGGCGCTCGCCTTCGCCCGGGCGGGCGCCGCCGTCGTCGTCTCCAGCCGCAAGGCCGAGGCCTGTGAGCGGGTCGCCGCCGAGGTGCGGGCCCTCGGCCCGGAGGCGCTCGCCCAACCCTGTCACGTCGGCGACTGGGCGCGGTGCGACACGCTGGTCGAGGCGACCTACGAGCGCTTCGGCCGGCTCGACGTCCTGGTCAACAACGCCGGGATGGCACCGCTCTACCCGAGCGCGGTCGGCCTGACCGAGGAGCTCTTCGACAAGACGATCGCGGTGAACCTGAAGGGGGCCTACCGGCTCTGCGCGGTGGCGGGCGAGCGGATGGCCGCGGCCGGGAGCGGCTCGATCGTCAACGTCTCCAGCACCGGCTCGACCCTGGTCCGCGGCGACGCCCTCCCCTACGGCGCGGCCAAGGCGGGAGTCGAGGCGCTGACCGTCGGCTTCGCCGAGACGCTCGGCCCGGCGGTGCGGGTCAACTGCATCCAGCCCGGCCCCTTCGCCACCGAGATCTCCGAGGCCTGGGACCGGGAGGCCTTCGAGCAGGCGGCGCGCGCCTTCCCCCTCCGCCGCGCCGGCCGGCCCGAGGAGATCGTCGGCGCCGCCCTCTTCTTCGCCTCCGACGCCTCGAGCTACGTCACCGGCACCGTCCTCCCGGTCGATGGCGGCCAGCGCATCGCCCGCCCCGACAGCGGCGGCGCCCGGCGCCGACCCGGCCGCGGCCGAGCCGGGAATTAGTTCGCACGGCACCTCGTTTTTCTGTCAAACTGACTTCACGTCAGTTGACGTTTCCCATGCAGGGACTGGGAAACCTGGGATCAAGGAGAAGATATGTCAGTTCGTGGCGACCACGCGATTGTGATCGGCGGCAGCGTTTCGGGTTCACCCACCGCCAAGGTGCTCAGCGAGTTCTTCGACCGCGTCACCGTGCTCGACCGCGACGAGCTTCCGGCCCACGCCGAACACCACCGCGGCGTGCCCCAGAGCCCCCACCTCCACGGCCTTCTCTACGGCGGCCGCCTCACCCTCGACGAGCTCTTCGACGATGGCTTCACCGACTCGATGCGCGCCGCCGGCGGCCCCTACTTCGACTTCGCCAAGCATCAGGCCTTCCGCTTCCCCGAGGGCTGGATCAAGCGGGCGCCGGGCGACCTGATGGTGATCTTCTCGACCCGCTGGACGATGGAGCACGTGATCCGCGAGCTCGCCCGCCGCGAGCCCAACATCGGTTGGGAGGTCGGCCAGGCGAGCGGCTTCACCACCACCGAAGGCGGCAACCGGGTCACCGGCGTGAAGCTCAAAGACGGCCGCACGATCGAGGCCGACCTGGTGGTCGACGCCGCCGGGCGGGCGTCGAAGTCACCGAAGTGGATGGAGGAGATCGGCTTCGATGCCCCGCAGGAGTCCTACGTCCGCTCCTTCCTCGGCTACGCCACCGTCTACGGCCGGCTGCCCGAGGACGCCTGGCCCGGCGACATCAAGTCGATCGCCGCG
Organism: Solirubrobacterales bacterium; assembly: GCA_035547715.1. Classification (GTDB taxonomy): domain Bacteria; phylum Actinomycetota; class Thermoleophilia; order Solirubrobacterales; family 70-9; genus VAYN01. The sequence continues at coordinate 3,435 of DASZUH010000246.1, read as the reverse complement.
CCACCCTTCCCCGGCACCACCCGCGGCGCCTTCGTCGTCCCTCAGGAGAACGGCCTGGTCGGGATCATGGCCGCGGGCCAGAGCCGCGACTACCCGCCGACCGACGAGGCGGGCTTCACCGAGTTCCTGCGCACCGCGATCAGCCCGCTGCTCGCCGAGATGTGGGAACAGATGGAGCCGGAGACCGAGATCCGCAGCACCAAGACGTCCCATAACCGCCTCGTCCGCTGGCACGAGCTGGAGCGTCGGCCGCAGGGCTTCCTCGCGATCGGCGATGCGGTCGCCGCCTTCAACCCCGTCTACGGGCAGGGCATCACCACCGCTTCGCTGCAGGCGAAGGCGTTGCGCCAGGCGCTGAACGACCACGACGACCTCGACGCGGTCGTCGACGTCTTCCCGGCCCGCGCCAGAGAGGTCTGCGCCTTCGCCTGGACCGGTGCCACCGACGCCGACTGCGCCTTCGAGGGCACCGAGGTCGAGAACCTCGAGCGCACCGAGGCCGACGCCGAGATCACCGCCTACCTGAGCAAGCTGCGGCTGGCGACGACCCTTGACTCCTACGTCGCCCAGGCGTTCTTCCGCGCCCAGGGGTCGATGCAGGGCGAGCTGCTCTTCGAGCCGGAGTTGATGGCGAGGGTCGAGCAGGTCTGCGCCGATTGGGACGAAGAGCCGCGCGACCTCTCGCGCCCGCCCGAGTGGGCCGACGCCGAGGCCCCGGTCGCGGCCTAGTCGGCCCGGGATCGAGAGAGGAGGACGAGCGATGAGCGACGGCGCGAAAGCAGCCGAAGAAGTCGTGCGCAAGTTCGACACGGCGGTGATGGAAGCGGGCGACTTCGACCTGGCGATGCAGTACGCCCATCCCGACCTGACGGTGCGCGAGAACCCCAACCTGCCCTACCGCGGCACCTACGTAGGGCGCCAGGGGCTCGACGAACTGCTGGAGGACGTCACCTACTGGTTCGAGTTCCTCGAGCCGGTGAAGATGGAGTTCCGCGGCGTCGACGAGACGTTGGTGGTCGGCCGGTTCGAGACCCGTGCCCGGGTGCGGGCGACGGGCGAGGAGATCGACTTCCTGGTCGTCGAGATGGCGACGGTCCGCGACGGCAAGGTCGCCGACATCGAGCCGTTCTACTACGACCAGAAGCCGCTGCTGGACGCGGCGCGGGCCGAGCGGGAGGCGGCGGCCAAGTGAGCGCCGCCGACGACCGCGAGGCGATCGGGCAGGTCCTCGCCGAGTTCTGCGTCGGCGTCGACCGACTCGATTACGACCTGATCGAATCCTGCTTCCACGCCGACGCCGAGGTCGACTTCGGCGGCTTCGTCAACGGGCCGGTCGTCGGCTACTTCGAGTTCGTCCGCGGCGAGGAGGGGCTCGGTGCCTTTGCGCGGACCATGCACAACCTCGGCACGACCACGGTGGAGATCGACGGCGACGTCGCCCACTCGCAGGCTTACTGCGTGGCCTATCACTCGGCCGGTGATGACCACCCTTGGTGCAAAGGATTCGTCGTCATCCACGCCCGTTACCTGGACCGGCTGGAGAAGCGCGACGGCCGCTGGGCGATCGCCCGACGGACCTGCGCTTTCGAGTGGGGCCGCAACCTTACGACCGGCGAGGCGATGGAGCTGCCGGCCGAGAACCTGGGCCGGCGCGACCGTACCGACCTCGCCTACGCGCGCTGAGAGGCGAGGTACCGATGGCGGATGACAACGTCACCCTGGTGCGGGAGTTCCTTGCCGCGATCGACGAGTGGGACTTCGACGGGATGCGCGACCGGTTGCACCCGGAGCGGTTCGTCTACCGGATTCCGTACAGCCCCGAGTGGATTCCCTCCGAGCTGGCGGGGCGCGACGCCTACATCGAGTTCGCCCGCGCCTGGAGCGGCTCGATCGACGGCACCGAGAACCTCCACGACATCCAGCTCGACACGCTGGCGAACGATCCCGACACCGTGATCGCCACCTACAAGAACGAATTCACGATCAGCGCCTCCGGCTATCTCTACAAGAACGACCTGATCGTCATCTTCAAGATCGCCGACGGGCTGATCGCCGCCTTCGACGAGCGCCTCGACGCGATTCCGCTGGTGATCGCCTCGGGCGGCGGCGTCGAGCCTCCGGCCGCGGGCTGAGCGCCCGCGGCCGGAGGGCGCGTCGCGTCCCTATTTGACCTTCCAGAGTTCTTCGAATTCTTCCTTGTAGGAGCCGTCGCCCGGTCCCGGCCAGTTGTAACCGAACTGCTTGAGGCGTTCCGCGCCTTCTTCGCTGTCGATCACGTAGACCGGCGTTTCGGCCAGAAGCTCCTGGTATTCCTGGTCTTTCTGGACGTCTTCGCCGACCGAGATGCGGGCCAACGCGTCGACCATCTGCCAGGACATGAATTCGTTCGGCGTCTCGGTCGAGGCGGCGATCTTCTTCGGGATTTCCTGGATCGTCGTTTCATTGCCCGCCGCCGAGACGATCTTCACGTCCTGATACCCGGCCGAATCGAGCACGGCCCGGAGGCCGGTCGTCGGGTCGGCGAAGGTCGCGTAGACGTAGTTGATTTCAGGGTTCTGCTGGAGTTCCGCGACGACCTTCTGGCCGACCGAGCCTTCGGCCAGGTTTTCCGGCGTCAGGTTCAGGCTCTTGTACGAGCAGCCGCTGCATTTCTTCAGGAATTCGCCTTCCAGGTATTCGACCTGGGTCCCCAGGATCGGATAGAGCGGCAAGGTCAGTCCGAGGATATGGGCGCTGCCACCCGAGTCTTCTTCGATCCACTGGGCGAGGATTTCGGTTTCGTTGACGTCGGTGCTCTCGCACTGCGCCGCGAAGCCGCCGGGTTTGCCCTGTTCGATCGTCGAACAGGAGACGATCGGCACGCCCTGTTTTTCCGCGGTAGCCATCTGCGACTTCATCACCGACTGCGGCACGCCGCTCATGGCGATGTAGTCGGGGTTCTGAGAGAGCGCGGTTTCCAGACCCTTGCCGGGGTTGGCGCTCGGGAACACGATCGTTTCGAGGTTCCAGCCGAGGGCTTTGGTCGCCCCTTCCATACCCGACTTGAATCGTTCGCAGGCGGGCAATTCGCATTGCAGGAAGACAACCTTTTTCCCGGTCGGCGGCTTTTTGGAGAGCGGTTTGGTGATCGGGTTCTTCGCCGATGCCGGATCGGTGATCGAGGACGAGCCTTCGCTGCCACCTTCTTCACTGCTCGCGTTCTTCGCTTCGCCGCCCGCTTCGGCGGTTTCCGAGCTCGCCGCTTCCGTCGATCCAGAACTCGACGAGCTGCCGCCGCCACCGCAGGCGGCCGGCGCAAGCGCCGCCATCACGAGCGCAAGCGGCAGCAACCATCGCTTCAACTTCATCAATCTCCTCCTTGTGGTTTTCCCGAACCAGCAATAAACAACTGAACTGAACTTAGCTAGGGTAACCGAGATTAGGGCCTAGGAGGAT
>DASZUH010000245.1:0-9549 GCA_035547715.1 Solirubrobacterales bacterium | reverse complement strand
CTCGTGGCGGTCACAACCTGCCAGGGCCGCCACGAGACGCCCGGGACGCAACTCGGACGGGCGCCACGGCCGCGAATCGCGGGCCGGCCGCCCGCCCCTAGCCCAGCGCGGGCCGCAACAGGTCGCTGGTGCCGTCCCACTCGGCGGTGGCGGCTTCGAACATCGCGAAGAAGCCGCGCAGGCCGTCGCTGTCGACGTGGAGCTCGATGTCGTGGCCGAGGGAGACGGAGCCGTCGTGATAGGTGAAGTCGACGTCGTCGCCGAAGTGGGCGTGTAGGTATTCGGGGAGGCCGGAGGCCTCGAGGTCGGCCCGGGTCGCCTCGACGACGTCGGCGGGGACGGCGTAGGCGATGTGGTGGAAGCGCGGGGTGACGTCGCCGGCGAAGCGCGCGGCGGCGCGGGCCGGGGACAGCTTGGCGATCACCATCAACTCGACCGGCACCTCGTTGCAGATGCCGAAGGCCGAGGCGTGGACGAACTCGGCGGCCTCGCCGCGCGAGGTCACGTCGGTGACCGGCACCTCGTCGATGAAGAAGAAGGGGCCGGCGCCGAACTGGGCGTTCAGCCGCGCCGCCGCCGCCGGGATGTCGTCGACGACGTAGGCGAGGTGGTGGATCTTGCCGAGGTCCTTCATGCGGGCACCTTTCCGAGTTCGGCGGCGATCTCGATGATCAGGTCCTCCTGGCCGCCGACCGCCTTGCGCTTGCCGACCTCGACCAGGATGTCCTTGGTCGAGACTCCGAAGCGCTCGGCGGCCTGCTCGGCGTGGAGGAGGAACGACGAGTACACGCCCGCGTAGCCGAGCAGCAGCGAGGCGCGATCGACCACCTGGGGGCGGTCCATGATCGGCCGCACGACGTCCTCGGCGACATCGAGCATCGGGAAGGTCTCGGCATTGACATCGACGCCGAGCTTCTCGAAGACCGCGGTGAGGACCTCGGTCGGCGCGTTGCCGGCGCCGGCGCCGAGGCCGCAGGTGCAGCCGTCGATCCAGGTGGCGCCGGTCTCCTGCGCGGCGATCGAGTTGGCGATCGACAGCGAGAGGTTCTCGTGGCCGTGGAAGCCGACCTCGGTACCGGCTTCGAGCCCGCCGCGGAGCGCCTCGACCCGCACCTTCACCGTGTCCGGCATCAGGGCGCCGGCGGAGTCGGTGACGTAGACGGTCTCGGCCCCGGCCGCCTCCATGATCTTGGCCTGCTCGAGCAGCCCTTCGGGCGAGTTCATGTGGGCCATCATCAGGAAGCCGCAGGTCTTGTAGCCGAGCTCCCGGGCGAAGGCGAGGTGCGAGGGCGAGATGTCGGCCTCGGTCGAGTGGGTGGCGACGCGGGTCACCGAGGCGCCGAGCTCCCGCGCCCGGGCGAGGTCCTCCTTGACCCCGATGCCCGGCAGCAGGAGGACCGCGATCCGCGCCCGCTCGACCGCGCCGACCGCCGCCGCGATCAGCTCGAACTCGTCGGTCAGGGCGAAGCCGTAGTTGAACGAGGCGCCGCCGAGGCCGTCGCCGTGGCTGACCTCGATCACGTCGACGCCCGCCCGGTCGAGCGCCGCGGCGACCGTCGTCACCTGCTCGACCGAGAGCTGGTGGCGCTTGGCGTGGGAGCCGTCGCGGAGGGTCGAGTCGACCAGCGTGATCGCCGCCATCAGGCGGTCACCTCCTCGCGGTGACGCAGCTTCGCCAGCTCCTCGCCGACCGCCACCGCGGCGGCGGTCATGATGTCGAGGTTGCCGGCGTAGGCGGGCAGATAGTCGGCCGCGCCCTCGACTTCGATGAAGATCGCGACCCGTTCGTCGTCGAACTGCGGCTCGCCGCGGAGCCGGTACCCCGGGACGTAGGTGGCGACCTTCTCCCGCATCGCCTCGATCGAGGCGAGGATCGCGTCGCGGTCGGCGTCGGGGGAGATCTGGCAGAAGACCGTATCGCGCATCATCAGCGGCGGATCGGCCGGGTTGAGGATGATGATCGCCTTGCCGCGCTCGGCGCCGCCGATCTCCTCCAGCCCCTTGGCGGTGGTGCGGGTGAAGGCGTCGATCGATTCGCGCGTGCCGGGGCCGGCCGAGAGGCTGGCGATGGTGGCGACGATCTCCGCGTAGGGCACCGGCGTCACCGCCGAGACCGCGGCGACCATCGGGATCGTCGCCTGGCCGCCGCAGGTGATCATGTTCACGTCGGCGGCGTCGATGTGCTGCTCGAGGTTGACGACCGGGACGACGCCGGGGCCCATCTTGGCCGGGGTGAGGTCGATCGACTGCAGGCCCGCCGCCTCGATCTTCGGCGCGTTGGCGCGGTGGGCGCCGGCCGAGGTCGCCTCGAAGACGAAGCGACATTCCTCCGGGTGGGCGACGATCCAGTCGACCCCTTCGGCCGAGGTCTCGAGGCCCGCCGCGGCGGCGCGCCGCAGCCCGTCGGAGTCGGGGTCGATGCCGATCACCGCCCGCGGCTCCAAGGTCTCGGAGCGCTGCAGCTTGTACATCAGGTCGGTGCCGATGTTGCCCGATCCGAGGATCGCGCAGGGGACCTTCTCGCTCATCCCACCACCTTTCTCTACTCGCCGAACCTGGTCGTGACCGGGCCGAGCCCGGCGAACTCGGCATGGACGGAAACTCCGGCGGCGACGCCGACCGCGGCGTGCAGGGCGCCCGCCAGGACGAGGTCGCCGGCGCGCAGCGGCACGCCGAACTCGCCCAGCTTGTTGGCGAGCCAGGCGACGCAGCGGATCGGGTTGCCGAGGACGGCGGCGCCGGCGCCGGTCGCGGCGACCGCGCCGTCGACGCTCAGCACCATGCCGATCGTGCGCAGGTCGAGCGCCTCGACCGGGGTGAGGCACCCGCCGCAGACGACCCGCGCCGAGGAGGCGTTGTCGGCGATCGTGTCGGGCAGCTTGATCTTCCAGTCGGCGATGCGGCTGTCGATGACCTCCAGCGCCGGCAGCGCCCCGGCGACCGCGCGCAACGCGTCGGCGGCGCTCACCCCGGGGCCCTTCAGCTCGTGCTCCATGACGAAGGCGATCTCCGCCTCGATCCGCGGCTGCAGCAGCGCGGAGACCGGGATCGCGTCGCCCTCCTCGACCACCATGTCGGCGAAGATCGCGCCGAAGTCGGGCTCCTCGACGCCGAGCTGCCGCTGCATCGCCACCGAGGTCAGGCCGACCTTGCGGCCGCGCACCAGCCCGCCCTCCTCTTTGCGCCGGTGGACGTTGATCTGCTGGATCCGGTAGGCGTCGGCGACGGTCAGCCCGGGCTCCGCCTCGGTCAGCGGCGCGATCGGCTCGCGCGCGTCCTCGGCGGTGCGCAAGGCGGCCGCGAGGTCCGTCAGTCGTGTCTCCTCCAGGGGCGCCATCGGACGTGCCGGAAGCTATCACACATAATGACTATGTTGAATTCTGGTAGAGTCGCCCGACTGGGTTGGCTCCGGGAAGGGAGAGTCAGTGTTCGAGCACCACACCGCCACGGTGAAGGACGTGCGCCTGCACTACGTGCGGGCGGGCGAGGGCGACGCGGTCGTCCTCCTGCACGGTTGGCCCGAGACCTGGTGGGAGTGGCGCCGGGTGATCCCGGAGCTGGCCGCGAGGTACACCGTGATCGTCCCCGACCTGCGCGGGATGGGCGCCTCGGCCAAGCCCGACTCGGGCTATGACACCGACAACGTCGCCGACGACATCCACGAGCTGGTCGGCGCGCTCGGCTTCGACCGGATCCTGCTGGCGGGCCACGACTGGGGCGCCGCCACGGCCTACTCCTACGCGGCCCGGTTCCGCGACGAGGTGAGGCGGCTGGCGATCTTCGAGATGGTGATGCCGGGCTTCGGCCTGATGGAGGGCGCGATGGGGCCGCAGCCGGGCGGCAACTTCCTCTGGCACATGGGCTGGCAGTCGGTGCCCGACATCCCCTTCGCCCTGCTGGCGGGCCGCGAGGACGTCTACCTGCGCTGGTTCTTCCAGCACTACGCCTACGACCCGCTGGCGGTGACCGCGGAGGACATCGAGGTGTACGTGCGGGCGATGACCCACGTCGGTGCCCTGCGCGCCGGCCTCGAGTACTACAAGGCCTTCTTCGAGTCGGCCGCCCAGAACGAAGGGCACCGTGAGCGGCCGCTCGAGATCCCGGTGCTGGCCTGGGGCGGCGAGGCCTGCCTCGGGCCGCTGACCAGGCAGTGCATGGAGATGGCCGCGGGCGACGTCCGCGGCGGCGTGATCGAGCGCTGCGGACATTGGATCGGCGAGGAGCGCCCCGAGTTCGTCGCCGCGCAGCTGCTCGAGTTCTTCGGGGAAGAGGGCTGACCCGGATCGGGTCACGGACCAGAGGGGGAGATGGCGATGGGCGATAACGCAGAGGGCGTGGCGGCGGTCCGCCGCGAGCTGGCCGAGGGCGGCTTCCACGGGGAGCTGCTCGGGGCGGGCGATGGCGGCTACGACGAGGCGCGCTCGATCTGGAACGCGATGGTCGACAAACGGCCGGGCCTGATCGCCCGCGCCGCCGACCGCGACGACGTCGTCGCCGTGGTCGACGCGGCGCGCGAGCACGGGACGCCGCTCGCGGTCCGGGCGGGCGGCCACGGCATCGTCGGTTCGGCGCTCGCCGACGGCGACGGCGTCACGCTCGACATGACCTTGATGCGGGGGGTCGAGGTCGACGCCGAGCGCAAGATCGTCCACGTCCAGGGCGGCTGCAAGCTCGGCGACGTCGACGCGGCGACGGCCGGGCACGGGCTGGCGGTGCCGGCCGGGATCGTCTCCGACACCGGCGTCCCCGGCCTGGCGCTGGGCGGCGGCATCGGCTGGCTCTCGCGCAAGCACGGGCTCACCTGCGACAACTTCGTCTCGCTTGAGGTCGTGACCTCCGACGGCGAGGTGCTCAAGGTCGACGAGGGCTCCCACCCGGACCTGCTCTGGGCGCTCCGCGGCGGCGGCGGTAACTTCGGCGTCGTCACCCGCTTCAGCTTCCAGGCCCACGACTTCGGCCCGACGATGCGCTTCGGCGCGGCGCTCTACCACGAGGAGGAGGCGCGGGCGGCGCTGCGCGAGTACGCCGCGATCTACCCGACGCTGCCCAACCACGTCGGCTGGCACGTGGCGATGAAGCGGGCGATGCCGCCGCTGCCGTTCGTCCCCGAGGAGCTGGTCGGGACGCCGCTGGTGATGCTCTTCTGCATGTGGCTGGACGATCCCGGGTCGCAAGAGGGGATCGAGACGGTGGAGCGGCTGCTCGCGGTCGGCGAGCCGGCGGTCACCGGCAGCGCCGTGATCCCCTTCGGCCTCGGCATGCAGCGCTTCCTCGACGCCGAGTTCCCCGACGGACTGCGTAACTACACGAAAGAGGCACACTTGAAGGAACTCTCGGAGGGCGCGATCGACGCCCTCGTCGACTTCTGGGCCGCGGGGCTCGGCGCCGGCACCAGCATCGAAGGCGAGCTGGCGATCTACGGGCTCGGCGGGGTCGCACGGGAGGTCGGCGAGATGGAGTCGGCCTTCTCCAACCGCGACAGCCTCTGGTGGATCAACTGGGCCAACCACTGGCACGACGCGGCCGACGACGAGACGAACATGGACATCATCCGCGCCTCCTACAAACGGCTCGAGCCGTGGGTCGGGCGCGGCGTCTACGTCAACATGCTGAACGTGGACGAGCTCGACCGGGTGGTGGAGGCCTACGGCGGGCCGGAGAAGTACGCGCGCCTCGGCCTGGTCAAGGCCAAGTACGACCCGACCAACCTGTTCCGGATGAACCACAACATCAAGCCGGCCGCGGCCGCGGAGACCGCGTGAACGCGGCCGGGACGCTGCCACGGCGGATCGGCGTCGCCCGCGGCGCCGGGGGCCCCGAGCTGGTCGCCGACTACGGCGGGCGGGTCGTCTCGCTGACCGCGGCGCTCGGCTGGGACCACTGCTCGACCCTGTCGCTGATCCGGCGCTGGGACGAGCTGGCGCCGCGGCTGGAGGAAGTCGGCGCCTCGGCGCCGGCGCTCGACCCGGCGGAGCTCGCCTGGGACCCGCCGGTGATGCCGCACAAGCTGATCTGCGTCGGCGCCAACTACACCGACCACGTCGAGGAGATGGAGCGCGCGGGGGCGCCGAAGGTGGAGGGCGTCAAGTTCCCCTTCAGCTTCCTCAAGCCGCCGCACACCGCCCTCGTCGGCAGCGACGCCCCGGTCGCGATCCCGGGCTTCGGCGACAAACTCGACTGGGAGTGCGAGCTGGCCGTGGTGATCGGCCGGCCGGAGCTGGCGCGGACCGATCCGCTCGGCGCGATCTTCGGCTACGCGGTGCTGAACGACCTCTCGATGCGGGACTTCGTCGCCCCCTTCCCCCACCCGCTCGGCCTCGACGCGGTGATCGGCAAGGGCTGGGACGGGGCGGCGCCGATGGGCCCCTGGATCACGCTGGCGGGCGCGGCCGGCGACCCGACCTCGATGCCGATCACGCTGAAGGTGAACGGCGAGGTGAAGCAGCGGAGCTCGACCGAGAAGATGGTCTTCTCGGTCGCGGAGCTGGTCGCCTACTACGGGCGGGTGCTGACCCTGGAGGTCGGCGACGTCATCGCCACCGGCACCCCGGCCGGGGTCGGCGCGGGCGCCCGGCCGCCGCAGTTCCTCCACCCCGGCGACGTGATCGAGGCCGAGATCGGCAACCTGGGGACGCTCCGCACGCCGATCGTCGCCCCGGTCGAACCGATCTCACTCGACATCCACTAGGAAGTCGCGCTCGCGCGAACGCAGGCGCGGGATGCCGTCCCGGGTCGCGTGGCGGCGGAAGTGCTCGGACTCGGCGTGGGCGGTGTAGGCGGCCTCGTCGGCGTAGCGCTCGTAGATGACGAAGCGGCGCGGGTCGGCGGGGTCGCGGTGGACGACGTAGTCGAGGTTGCCGGGCTCGGCGCGCGAGGGCCCGGTGAGGTTGGCGAGCGCCGCTGCGACGGCCTCTTCCTCGCCCTCCGCGGCGGTCCAGTAGGCGATCACGACGTAGGCCATCGCCACGCAGACTACGACGCCGAGCGGGCGAGGTCGGCCAACTCGTAGCCGGCGCGGTCGAGGCCGGCCGCGCCGAGGAAGCCGAAGACGGCGCGCACCTCTTCCGGGCCGGTGTTGCGGAAGCCGTGCCAGGCGCCCCGCGGCAGGAGCGCCGCCTCGCCGACCTCGACCGGGACCTCCGCCCCGTCCTCGTCCAGCTGGGCGCCCTCGCCACTCAGCACGATGAAGAACTCGGCTGCGTCGGGGTGGCGGTGGAGCTCGTGCGCCCCGCCTGCGGGGGTGAAGCGGCTCGAGCCGACGAGGATCGAGCCGGTGCCGCAGATCTCGTCGGTGGCGAGCCACCTCGCGTGCATGCCGACGAAGCCCGTCGCCGGATCGTCGAGCTCGATCTCGTCGGTCTCGCGGCCGGTGAGCAGGCGAGACACGCCCTCCTCGCCCACCTCGATGGCAACTGCGGCGGGCGGGGAGGGCGTGTCGGCGCGCTCCCAGCCGGCCGCGGCGGCGCTCGACGCGGAGAGGACGACCAGGAGGTCCAGGCCTTCGGACCCCGCCGCCAGCGCGTGCGGCGAACCGGTGGGCGCGTGGAGAAGGTTCCCCGCCTCGATCGGCACCCAGGCGCCGCCCACGAACGCGGTCCCGGAGCCCTCGAGCACCAGCGTCACCTCCTCCGAGCCAGGATGGCGATGGGGCTCCTGGCCGCCGCCCGCCTCGATCGTCATCCGGGCCACCGCGCCGTGGTCGCAGTCGCCGAGGTCGGCGTCGATCAGCCAGGAGAGGTCGGTCAGGGTCTGGGTGCCCCAGCCCTCGCCGCGCTCGCGGCGCGCCTCGCAAAGCTTCGTCAGATGCACCTGCGCTCCGATCCCTCGCGAACCCTTCACCGTCTACTATAACCATTATAGGTTTTGCTCTCGACTGGGAATGGAGGAGAGGTATGCGCTTGGAGGGAAAGCGAGTGCTGATCACGGGCACGGCCGGTGGTCAGGGCGAGGCGGCACAGCGGTTGTTCGCCGCCGAGGGCGCGCGGGTCATCGGTTGCGACCTGCAGGAGGGCGCCGCCGAGGAGACCGCGGCGAAGCTGCGCGAGGCGGGCCACGACGTGCATGGCGACACCGTCGACCTGAGCGACGCGGAGGCCGCGGGCGCCTGGGTCGACAGCGCCGTCGAGCGCCTCGGCGGCATCGACGTCCTCTACAACAACGCCGCCGGCTTCGGTTTCGCCCCGTTCGCCGAGATGACGCACGAGCTGTTCAGCCACGTGCTGAACGTCGAGCTGAAGCTGGTCTTCAACACGATCAAGCCGGCCTGGGCGCACCTACTGGCGGCGGGCGGCGGCTCGATCGTCAACACCGCCTCCTACTCGGCGCTGCGCGGGATCGAGCCGCTCGGCCAGGTCGCCCACGCCGCCGCCAAGGGCGGCGTCATCTCGATGACCCGCTCGCTGGCGGCGGAGGGCGCCAAGGACAACGTCCGCGCCAACTCGATCTCCCCCGGCTTCGTCAAATCCCCGGCGACCGACGCCGCCGTGCCGCAGGAGGGCCGCGAATGGCAGCTCTCCAAACACCTGATCCAGCGTCCCGGCACCGGCGAGGACATCGCCTACATGGCCCTCTACCTGGCCTCCGACGAGTCGAGCTGGGTCACCGGCCAGAACTTCTCCGTCGACGGCGGCGCCACCGCCGGCTACCGCTAAGCCCGCACAGAGCGCGTTCCGGGGCCCCGCCCCGGGGAGAGACCACCTCCGGTCGTTCCTTCTACCGCTATGCGCGAGAAGGAACGACCGGAGGGCCGGGGACGCCTGGGATTGGCGACGCTGGCGACCCGCCAGCATGGTGTCGTCTCGATCCGTCAGCTGGAACGCCTCGGGTTCACGCCGAGTACGGTCACTCGCGAAGTGGCGGCAGGCCGCCTGCATCGCCTGCACCGGGGCGTCTACGCGGTCGGCCACGAGTCGTTGACCTGGCACGGGCACTGCCTGGGCGCGGTCCTCGCCAACTCGCCGGCGGTGGCCAGTCATTTCAGCGCGGCCTGGCTCTGGGGATTGCTGCGGAGTCGGCCAAGCGGCAAGTTCCACGTCACGACCCCTGGTCGCCGAAACCGCAAGCCCGACTTCGTCCTCCACCACGCGGCGCTCACCGAGGCGGACCGGGCACTCGTCGAGGGGATCCCGGTCACTTCGCTCGCCAGGACGCAGCTCGATCTCGCCGCGGAGCGCTCTCGTGGACAGGTCGGCAGCTACCTCAAACGCAGCGAAGAAGCCGGGACGTTCGACCTGCGGGCGCTGGAAGACGTGCTCGGCCGCTGCGGCAACCACCCCGGCCGCCGCACCCTGCGCGCGGCGCTCGACATCTACGAGGAGGATCCGACCGTCACCCGCTCCGGGCTCGAGCGCAGCTTCCGCGCCCTGGCGCGGCGCGCCGGGCTGCCGCCCCCGTCGATGAACTACGTCATCGAGGGGTACGAGCTCGACGCCTACTGGCCGGAGGAGCGCTTCGCGGTCGAACTCGACCTCTTCGAGACGCACGGGAGCCGGGCCGCGTTCGAGGAGGACCGGCTGCGCCAGGAGGAGCTGAAGCTGACCGGGATCGAGA
>DASZUH010000244.1:0-1871 GCA_035547715.1 Solirubrobacterales bacterium | reverse complement strand
GCGCACCTCCCCCCGCCACGTCCCCGACCGGATCCGCCGGGTCGCCGCCGTCCCCCGCACCCTCTCGGGCAAGGTGGTCGAGGTCCCGGTCAAGCGCATCCTCATGGGCGCCGACCCGGCCGAGGTCCTCAGCCGCGACTCCCTCGCCAACCCCGAGGCGCTCGACTACTTCGTCGAGCTCGCGGGATCCGGGTCCTGAGCGAGGATCCCGAGCGCCTGCCGAGCGCGGGCGACGCCGTCCCCGCGGAACTGCGCCGCCAGGTCTGGGTCATCGAAGTCGATCGCGGCCTCCGCATCGCGCAGCCACGCGGGCTCTTTCCGACTCAACTCGGCGCGGAGGGTTCGCGGGTCGTCGACATAGGAGAGGAGTCTGACCAGGTCCTGACGGTCCGACTCGAACTTCCCCTTCCTCTTCTTCACTACGACGCGCGCCTTGATCAGGATCGCGCCGAGAAGGTTCGGCCGCCGCACCGCGATCGGTTCCCTGCCACCGAGGGAGACGAGGACGACCTCCGTCCGACGGAGGGCCTGGGAGCCACCCGCGGCCTGGAACGTCCTCAGACCCGCAATCGTCTTCGGGTCGCCGCGGAGTCCGTCGGGGCCGAGGAGCTCGACCGTCTCTCCCTCGAGCTCAAAGCGATATCCGAGCTTCGAATCGGACCGAGGAGGATCGGCGACCTCAGCGCCCCGCTCGACCAGGAGCGATGCCATGGTCTCGGTCATCCTCGGCGGCCTTTTGGCGCCGCCGAGCAGATCGATGTCGGCGGTCGGCCGAGGCGCGTCCTCGTGCTCGAACGCGTGCAACTGGACCATCAGCCCGCCGATCAGCGACCACTCACGCTTGGGTCCGAGCTCGCGGGCAAGCGACAGGACCAAAGTCCAGAGCCGACGCCCGTCCTCGGCCAGAGGGCGGATGACGACCAGCTTGGGCTCGATCATCGAACCGAGTCGAGTCGGCGGAGGAGCTCTTCGCCGGCGGCCTTGGAGCGAGAGTCGACATCTTCGACAAGGTCGAGGGCGACGGCCGCCTCGGGCGCGTGGGGACGCCCCTTGAGGAACGCGGCCCAGACGTCGTCGGGGACGACGCGCAGGACGACGTTCGCGTCAACCGCCGCAGCGGGCAGCAGGACGTGATCTCGGACGAAACCATCGAGGTCCGAATCGCTGACATAACCGTCGGCCTCGCTCCCCGCCATCAGATCGAGGCCGACCGCGCGAGCCGCGCCGGCACCCGAGGGGACGAGCCTCTTGTCGCCGAAGAGGTGAGAGATCTCCCCGGGGTGCGCCAAGTAACGATGGACCTCGGCTCGGCGCTCGAGCCGGAGCCGAAGGGAACCAAGTCCCTCCAACGCAAGCGCACGCCGGAGGCGCGACCGGACGACGGGGTCGATTCCCGCCGCCTCATCCCCGGAGGCGAGGCCCATAACCGCCCAGGCATTTCGAGGGGCGAACGGCCGCCCTCCCGCCGAGCCTCGCGAGCGACGCTTCTCGACCCCACTGCGCTCGACCAACCAGCGACCACCGATCTTCTGAGCGGGAAGAGCGCCGTTCGCCGCCAACAACCGCACTCGCGCAGCACTTAGTCCCAGCGCATCCGCCGCATCGGGAACCGAGATCAATGGAGCCATCGCTGAAGCCATTGTCAGTACTATAGCGCTAACGCAATACTTTCATTAACAATTGCGATAACGCAATAGATAATGCCACCGTAAGAAAACAGATGGTGGGAAGGCAAAAAAAGAGGGCCGTCCCGAAGGACGGCCCTCTTGGGCTGGTGCAAGCAAACGTGCTCGTGACACCGTGGTCGGGCGGGACCAAGTCCGACCTCCACGCGCACGCCGGTGCCCGGGTTGGATTCCACCGGGCGCCCG
>DASZUH010000243.1:0-15052 GCA_035547715.1 Solirubrobacterales bacterium | reverse complement strand
TGCCCTCGGCGGCGAGGAGGTCGTGGAGGCCGTGCTCCAGGTCGCGCGGTTCGTAGCCGAGCTCGCGCGTCGCCTTGTCGTGGCTCGCCCAGAAGGTGACGCCGTCGGCGGAGGAGATCAGCTCGCGCAGGTTCGGCGGCTGGCCCATCAATTTGCCGACCAGGGGGCCGATCGGGGTCAGCGCCTTCATCAGCCCGGTCGGCAGCGCGTATCTCGGTGCCTTGCGGCCGGTCTCGTGGGCGACGACGCCGATCGCCTCGCGCACCGTCGTCACCGGCCCGCTGAGGACGTAGGCCTCGCCCGGCTTGCCCTTGTCGAGGGCCAGCAGGATCCCGGCGGCGACGTCCTCGACGTGGGTGAGGCAGATCCCCAGCTCGGGAAACGGGATCAGCGGCATCTTGCCCTCCAGGAACTGGTCGAGCAGGCGGCCGATCGAGGAGGTGTCGCCGGGCCCGTAGACGCCGCCCGGCTGGACGATCACGCAGGGCAGCCCTTCGCCGATCAGCCGTTTGGCGACCTGGTGGGCTTCCCACTTCGTCTTCTCGTACTCGGAGGTAAAGTCTTCCGCCGGGTGCTCGTAGCTCTCGTCGACGATCCGGCCGTGGGTGTTGCCGAAGACGCCGACGGTGGAGACGTAGACGACCTTCGGGATCGCCGCCTCGAGCGCCGCGCCGAGGACGCGTTCGGTGCCGCCGACGTTCGCTTCGCGCATCGACCGGCGCTCGTCGGCCGGGATGCCGACCTCGTAGACGGCGGCGGCGTGGATCACCGCGTCGCAGCCCTCCATGCCGGCGCGGATCGCCCGTTCGTCGTTGAGGTCGCCGGCGATCACGGTACAGCCGAGTTCCTCGAGCGCCGCCCCTTTCACCGGATTGCGCACAAGAGCGACGACATCGTCGCCGCGGGCGCGCAGCCGGCGCACGACGGCACCGCCGATGAACCCCGTCCCCCCGGTGACGAACACCTTCACACGAACAACCCTAGACGGCGCGGCCGCCGCCGTACAATTGGTCAGAGTGAGTGAATCTAGAACCGGCCGCAAGATCGAGACGCGGTACGCAGCACAGAACGGAAACGGAGCGGGGGTCGTCAACCGGCGGGCACGTCAGCGCGCGCTCGCGATCGGCATCACCGACGGCCGCGAGCGCGGAGAGCCGCTGGCCGAGCTGAAGGAGCTCCTGCGGACCGCGGGGGTCGCCACCGCCGGCGTCGCCACCCAGCAGCGCCAGAAACCCGATCCCGACCGCTACTTCGGCCGCGGCCGCCTGGAGGAGCTGAAAGCGCAGATCGCCGCCGACGGCGCCAATCTCGTCGCCTGCGACGACGAACTGCTGCCGCGCCAGGAGCGCAACCTCGAATCGGCGCTCGGGGTGCCGGTGATCGACCGCACCGCCGTGATCCTCGACATCTTCGCCGACCACGCCCACTCGGCAGAGGGCAAGTTGCAGGTCGAGCTGGCCCAGCTCGAGTACAACATGGCCCGCATGCGGGGTCTCTGGACCCACCTCGAGCGCCTCGGCGCCGGCCGTATCGACGGCGGTATCGGCACCAGGGGACCGGGCGAGAGCCAGATCGAGACCGACCGCCGCCTCGCCCGCAACCGGATCGCCGAGCTGCGCCGCCGCCTGCGCCGCACCGAAGCGAACCGCGGCGTGATGCGCGCCGAGCGCGAACGGTCCTCGATCCCTCGGGTCGCCCTCGCCGGTTACACCAACGCCGGCAAGTCGACCCTGCTGAACGCGCTGACCGGGGCCGAGGTCGGCGTCGCCAACCGCCTCTTCGAGACCCTCGACCCGACCACGCGGAGCTTCGAGCTCTCCGGTCGCGACTACCTGCTCACCGACACCGTCGGCTTCATCGAGAAGCTGCCCCACCAGTTGGTCGAGGCGTTCAAGGCGACGCTCGAGGAGACGACCCTGGCCGACCTGATCCTCCACGTCGTCGACGCCTCCGAGACCGAAGAGCGGCGGCTGATGGACATGCACGCGGTCGACGAGGTGCTGGAGGAGATCGGGGCGGGGGAGAAGCCGCGCCTGCTGGTCCTCAACAAGGCCGACCTCCTCGACGAGGACGGGCGCCACGAGGTCGAGCTCGCCCACCGGGACGCGGTGCTGGTCTCGGCGATCACGGGGGAGGGGCTGGACGACCTGCGCGAGCGGATCGAGCGCGCCTTCGCCGAGACGCTGACCGAGGTCGAGCTGCTGATCCCCTACAGCCAGGGCGGTCGCCTGCACGAGCTGCACGAGGTGGCGGGGGAGCTGGAGCGGACCGACGGCCCCGACGGCGTCCGGGTCCACGCCCGCGTCCCGTCGGCCGAGCTGCATCGCTTCGACGACCTCGCGGTCGCCTGAGATCGCCCGATCCGGGCCGAGCCTCTAGGCTGCGCGCCATGGAGCTGCCGGTCATCAAGCTGAGCGACGACGCCGTCGTGCCGACGCGCGCCCATCCGGGCGACGCCGGGCTCGACCTCTACTCGACCGAGACGGCCCATCTCGGGCCGGGCGAGCGCTGGTCGGTCGGCACCGGGATCGCGCTCGAGATCCCCGAGGGATACGCGGGCCTCGTCCTGCCGCGCTCGGGCCTGGCGCGCGAACACGGGATCGCCCTGGTCAACGCCCCGGGGCTGATCGACGCCGGCTATCGCGGCGAAGTGCGGGTGCTGCTGCTGAACACCGATCCGGCCGAGACGGTGCGGATCGAGGCGGGCGCCCGCATCGCCCAGCTGGTGCTGACGCCGGTGGCGATCGCCGACGCGGTCGAGGTCGCCGAGCTCGGCGAGTCGGCGCGCGGTGAGGGTGGCTTCGGCTCGACCGGCCGCTAGGGCGCTAGACGTCGGTGTCGGCGATCCGGCGGAGGATCTCGACCGAGCGCTCGATCGCCGTGAGGTCGGCCTCGGGCATGTCTTCGAAGGCCTTCACCAGCCAGCCCTCGCGGGCGCGGCGATCGGCCTCGATCCGGGACTTCCCGGCGGGGGTGAGGATGACCAGGGCGCGGCGGCGGTCGTCGGGATCGGGCCTGCGCTCGACCAGGCCGTCGGCCTCCAGGTCGCCGACCGTCTGCGCCATCGACTGCGGGCGGACGCGTTCGGCGGCGGCGAGGTCGGAGACGCTCCGGGGCCCGCAGCGGTCCAGCCGTCCCAGCACCGAGGTCTGGTTCAGCGGGAAGAGGTTCTCCTTGCGCAGCCGGCGGATCAGCTGCCCGATCACGCCGCGCAGGTCGGCGGCGAGGAGGGCGATGTCGGTTTCGGTCTGCGCGGACACCCTTCAACGATAGCGCAATTGCACAGGTGAACTGCACAGGTTGCCTGTGTATTATGTGGTCATGGTCTCCGCGGCAACCGCCCCCGCCAACGGCGCCTCCCCCGACGACAAGTACAAGTGGATCGCCCTCTCCAACACCACCCTGGCGATCCTGCTGGCGACCCTCGACGCGTCGATCACGCTGATCGCGATGCCGGACATCTTCCGTGGCATCCACCTCGACCCGCTGCTGCCGTCGAACAGCTTCTACCTGCTGTGGATGATCCTCGGCTACCTGGTCGTGACCAGCGTCCTGATCGTCAGCCTCGGGCGCCTCGGGGACATGTACGGGCGGGTGCGGATCTACAACCTCGGCTTCGTCATCTACACGGTCGCCTCGCTGATGCTGGCGATCGACTGGATGACCGGCACGAACGGCGCCCTCTTCCTCGTCGTCTTCCGCATCGTCCAGGGGATCGGCGGCGCCTGCCTGCTCGCCAACTCGGCCGCGATCCTGACCGACGCCTTCCCTGCCAACCAGCGCGGCATGGCGCTCGGGATCAACAACATCGTCGGCGTCAGCGGCATGTTCGTCGGCCTCGTCCTCGGCGGCCTGCTGGCCCCGATCGACTGGCGCCTGGTCTTCCTGATCTCGGTCCCGGTCGGCCTCTTCGGCACCGTCTGGGCCTACCTCAAGCTGAAAGAGCTGAGCACGCCGAACCCGGGCAAGATCGACTGGTGGGGAAACGCGACCTTCGCCCTCGGCCTGATCCTGGCGATGGTCGCGGTCACCTACGGGATCCGGCCCTACGGCGGCGCGCCGACCGGCTGGGGGAGCCCGCGCTGCCTCGCCCTGCTGGCGGGCGCGGTCGTCTCGCTGGTCGCCTTCGTCTACATCGAGCGCCACGTCGAGGAACCGATGTTCCGGCTGCCGCTCTTCAAGATCCGCGCCTTCACCTTCGGCACGCTTTCGACCTTCCTCGCCGCGGTCGCCCGCGGCGGCCTGATGTTCATGCTGATCATCTGGCTGCAGGGCATCTGGCTGCCGCTGCACGGCTACGACTACACCGAAGCGCCGCTCCTCGCCGGCATCTACATGCTGCCGCTGACGGTCGGGATGTTGATCGCCGGGCCGACCTCCGGCTACCTCTCGGACCGCTTCGGCGCCCGCGGGTTCGCCACCGGCGGGATGGTCGCGGCGGCCGCCAGCTTCGCCGCCCTGACCCTGCTGCCGGTCGACTTCTCCTATCCCGCCTTCGCCGCGATCCTCGCCTTCAACGGGATCTCGATGGGGATGTTCGCCTCGCCCAACCGCGCCGCGGTGATGAACAGCCTGCCCGCCGACGCGCGCGGCGCCGGCGGCGGCATGAACCAGACCTTCCAGAACTCGGCCCAGGTGATCTCGATGGGGATCTTCTTCACCCTGCTGATCATCGGCCTCGCCTCGAGCCTCCCGCACGCGCTCTCCAGCGGCCTCGAAGCACACGGCGTGAGCGCCGCGAAAGCGCATGAAGTCGGCGAAACGCCGCCGATCTCGGTCCTCTTCGCCGCCTTCCTCGGCTACAACCCGATCGAACACCTGGTCGGGGCCGGCACCCTGCACGAACTGCCGCAGCACGCCCAGGCGGCGCTGACCGGCCACGGCTTCTTCCCCCACCTGATCTCCCAGCCCTTCAGCAACGGCCTCGACACCGCGTTCGGATTCGCCATCGTCGCCTGCCTGATCGCCGCCGCCGCGTCGCTGATGCGGGGCGGCCGCTATACCCACACCGAGCCGAGCGAGGCCAGGCCCGCCAAGGCACCACAACCGATACGAGAGCTGGAGGAGTCACATGCGAGTTGAGTGGCACGGGCAATCGGCGTTCACGCTCGACGGCGAGGCGGCGACGGTCTTCGTCGACCCCTGGGGCGACATGTCGGGGGCGGCGTCGCGGGGAATCACCTGGGACTACCCGGCGATCGCCTCCCCGCAGGAAACCGACCTGCTGATCGTCACCCACGAGCACCTCGACCACAACGCGGTCGAGGTGATCGCCGGGGAGCCGACGCTGATCCGCTCGACCGCCGGGACGCACGAGTCGCCGCTCGGCAACGTGGTCGCGATCGCCTCCGAGCACGACGACGCGGCGGGAACCGAACGCGGCCCGAACACGATCGTCGTCTTCGAGCTCGACGGGATCCGCGTCTGTCACTTCGGCGACTTCGGCCAGGCGGCGCTGCGGCCCGAGCAGCGCGCGCACCTCGACGGCATCGACCTGCTCTTCCTGCCGGTCGGCGGCGGCCCGACGATCGGCGGCGCCCAGGCGGCCGCGATCGCCAAGGACCTCGCCCCGTCCTGGGTCGTGCCGATGCACTACAGGACGCCGAAGATCAACTTCCTCGAGACCGAGGAGGAGTTCGTCGAGGCGATGCCGAAGACCGAGCGCCTCTCCTCACCCTCGTTCGAGACCGGCGACCTGGAGAGAGGGGACGGCCCGCTGGTGATCGTCCCCGCCGCCCCCTGATCGTCGATGGGCCGAAAAGCGCTGATATAGAGCGCTTTTCGGCCCGTCAACCTCACTGGACGCCCGCGGCGGCGCGGGCGCTCGCTTCGGCGGCGTGCTCGAGCTCGTCGGGGAGCGGCTCCAGGTGCGGGCGCTCGCCGTGGCGGCGCGCGAGCGCCAATTCGATCAGGTGGTCAGCGAGCCAGGCGTTCTTCGGCAGGAGCGGGCCGTGCAGGTAGGTGCCGACCATGTTCCTCTCCCAGACGCCCTCGAGGCCGTCGCTCCCGTTGTTGCCGAAGCCGTGGCCCTTGACCACGTGGCCGAGCGGGCGGGCGCCGCTCCCCAGGTAGGTGCGCCCGCCGTGGTTCTCGAAGCCCGCCAGCAGCCGCTTCGCGCCGCCGAGCTCGGTCTCGATCGCGACGTTGCCGATCAGCCGCGGGCCCTCCTCGCGCACCGTGCGCAGGTCGGCCAGACCAAGCCCGGGCAGCGTCAGCTGGCCCAGCTGGTAGCTCTCGCCAAGCAGCTGGTAGCCGCCGCAGACGGCGAGCAGGACGGCGCCGTCATCGACCGCCTCGGCCAGGGCGGCGCGCTTGGTCTCGACCATGTCGGCGGCGACCGCGCGCTGGTCACGGTCCTGGCCGCCGCCGATGTAGAAGAGGTCGTGCGCGCCGGGATCGACCGACTCGCCCGGCCCGGCGCCGCCGTAGACGAAGGCGATCTTCCGCCACTCGCAGCGGCGCTGGAGGAAGAGGATGTTGCCACGGTCGGCGTAGATGTTCATCTGGTCGGGATACAGCCCGAGCACGCGAAGCTCCATCACTCCTCCTGGCCGAGGACGACGACGGTCGAGCCGACGTGGTCGGCGGTGGGCTCGACGTAGAGGCGTTCGACCGCGACCAGGCCGACCGCGGCCGCCTCGGCCTCGAGCTCGTCGGCGGTCAACGTGCAGATCGTCACCGAGTCGGGCTCGTCGGTCAGCTCGCCGCTCGGGGCGACCTTCTGGCGCAGCCGGTGGACGACGATGTGCTCCTCGTCGACGACGGCGTCGAGCGGCAGGCTCGAGTAGACCCAGCCGTCGACCTCGCGCACGTCGGGGAGGAGCGGCTCGCCCTCCTCGGGCCCGGGCATGCCCTCGACCATCGCCGCGGCGACCCGGCCGCCGGGGAGGAGCTGCGCGGCGATCGACCCGAGGCAGGCGAGGCGCTCGGCGCGGTCGGCGAGCATCTGCAGGAGCTGCATCGGGGCGAGGGCCAGGGCGACCGGCTCGGGCAGCTCGAAGCCGCGCGCGTCGCCGAGCAGGGGTGTGACCGGGAGCCCCGCGGCGCGCTCGGCCTGGGCGGCGATCAGCGCCTCGTCGTAATCGAGGCCGATCACGCGGTGGCCGCGGCGGGCGAGGTGGATGGCGAGCCGGCCGGTACCGGCCCCGAGCTCGAGGATCGGGTCGCCGCAGCGGTCGGCGAGCTCGTCCCAGACCTCGAAGTCGGCGCCGTAGGAGCCGCACTCGACGTCGTGCCAGATCGCCGCCTCGCTCTTCGAGGCGCTCCGCTCCGTACTCACTGCCAGAACTCCTTCGCCAGGCCGCGGTCGGCGAGCAGCTTGCGCAGTTCGAGCAGCGCCGTGTAGGTGGGCAGGGCGAAGAGGCGGCCCGGGGAGGAGGCGACGGCGGCGTCGAGCGAGGCCGCGATGTCGGGCTCGACCGCGATCCGGTCCTCGGGCCAGCCCGCGTACTTCAACCGCAGCGCCATCTCCGGCGCGCGGGTGCCGGCGCAGGTGACGCGGCGCACCGCGTCGGCGAGCAACTCGAAGTCGGCGTCCCAGACCCAGGAGACGTCGCGCCCGTCGGCGATCCGGTCGTTGAGCGCGATCCAGAGGTCGATCTCGTCGCCCTCGGCCTCCAGGGCGAGGGTGCGGAGGACCTCGTTGGCGCCGGCCGGGTTCTTGATCAGCAGGATCGCCAGGCTGGGGCCGTCCATCTTCAAATCGATCGTCTCCACCCGCCCGAACGCCGCCCGCATCCCGTGCAGAGCCGCCGCCACGCGCTCGGCGTCGACTCCCAGCTTCAGCGCCGCGGCGATCGCCGCCAGCGCGTTGTAGACGTTGTAGAGGCCGGGGAGGGGGAGCTCGACCTCGATCTCGCCGCCGGGAACCCGGACGGTCGCCGCCGAGCCCTCCATCCCGTGCAGCTCGATCCGCGTCGCCGCCACGTCGGGCCGCGGCCGCTGCGCGCCGCAGTTCGGGCACGAGTAGTGGCCCAGGTGGCCGACGAAGGCGACCTCGTAGGCGTAGGGGTGCCCGCAGCGCCTGCAGTGCTTGGCGTCGAAGGCGTGCTGGAGCTCGGGCAGCGCCTGCGCGTGGTCGTCGATGCCGAAGTAGAGCGTGCCCTCGTGCGGGCGCTCGGTGTCGGGATCGCGGCCGAGGTCGGCGAGCAGCGGGTCGTCGGCGTTCAGCGCCAGGCCGGTCCCCGGGGGCGCCGCCGCCACCGCCTTCGCCCACTCCTCGGCCAGCGCCTCCATCTCGCCGTAGCGGTCGAGCTGGTCGCGGAACAGGTTGCCGAGCACGATCAGGCGCGGCCGCAGCTGCTGGGCGACCCGCGGCAGCCAGGCCTCGTCGACCTCGAAGAGCCCCTCCTCGCCGCGCTGCTCGAGCAGCGCCGTCGCCACGCCCCAGGTCATGTTCGAGCCGGCCCGGTTGTGGACCGGCGGCCGGCCCTCGGCGGGGTGGATCGCCGCGATCATCCCCGCCGTCGTCGTCTTGCCGTTGGTCGCCGAGACGATCGTCGCGCCGCCCGGCAGCCCCGCCCCGAGCCGCGCGATCGCCTCCGGCTCGAGCCGCAGCAGCACCCGTCCCGGCAGCGTCGTGCCGCCGCCGCGCCCGGAGCGCCGGCTGGCGGCGCCGATCGCCCGCGCCAGCGCCCGCTTGGCGGCGAACGCCGGGCCGCCGGCGCGCCTCGCATGCGTCGCCGCGGCGCTCAAGCGGCGGCGGGCGGGACCAGCACCCGCAGGGCGCGGGGGATGATGCGCAGGTCGGCGGGGAGGTCGGTCAGGTGGTCGCCGTCGGCGTAGACCGCGAACGGGCGGCTGGCGCTGAGCGTGAGGTGCGAGGCGCGGACGACCTGCACCTCGGGGATCCGGACGTGAGTGCCCTTGAACACCTTGGTCAGGTTATAGAGAGCCCGCAGCTTTCCCATGTCGGCGATCGTCACCACGTCGAACTCGCCATCGTCAGGCTCCGCGTCGGGGGCGATGAACATGCCGCCGCCATAGGCCTTGGTGTTGGCGACGACGACGTCGAAGCCCTCCATGCGGATGCGCTGCCCGCCGATCGCGATCGTGAAGCGCGCCGACCTCCAGGTCGCCATCGTCCGCAGTGCCGCCCAGAGGTAGACGAGGTGGCCGCCGAGGCGGGACTCGTTGGCGATCCGGTTTGCCTCGGAGTCGAAGCCGACGCTGGCGATGCTGAGGAAGCGCCTGCCGTTGACCTCGCCGACGTCGATCGGGCGGCTGTGGCCGGCGAGGACGATCTCGATCGCCTCCTCCGCGTCCAGCGGGATGCCGAACACGCGGGCGAGGTCGTTGCCGCGCCCGCCGGGGACGATCCCCAGTGCCACCTCGGCGCCGACCATGGCGCCGCCGATCGCGCCGATCATCCCGTCGCCGCTGACCACGACCGGCGTCTCACCCGCCTCGACCGCCTGCAGCGCCTCGGCGACCCCGTGCTCGAGGCTCCTGGTGCGGACGACGCGGAAGGGGACGCGGCGCGCGTCGAGCAGCGCCTCGGCGCGGGCGAGGACCTTCAGCGAGTGCCCGCCGCCGGAGGAGGGGTTGACGAGGAGGACGAGCGGCCGCTCGTCGGGCGGAGCGGACGGGGCGGCCGCAAACGACTCCTCCCCGACCGGTTCGCCCGCGGGCGTCGGCTCCCTGCGCTCCTCCATCGGCCAACCCTAATCAGGCCAGGCGCAGGACCGCGAAGCCGCCGTCGCCGGCGCGCTCCTCCTCGGCCGGCTCGAAGCCGCGGGCGCGGAGGCCGCGCCGCAGGAGCCATCCGGAGGGACCGGAGCCGAGCGGGGCGCCGTTCGTCGCCACGAGGATCAGGTGGCCGCCCGGCCGCAGCACCCGCGCCAGCTCGCCCGCGGCCGGCCGGCCGTCGACGATCGCGACCAGGTCGAAGTTGCCGTCGGGGTAGGGGATCCTGCGCGGGCCGCCGCGCTTGAAGGCGACCCGCCCCTCGGGGTCGAGCCCGACCCGCCGCCCCGCGGCGGCGATCTTCTCGGCATCGGCGTCGATCCCGCGCACCCGCGCCGCGGGGAACTCGCGGGCGAGGAAGAGCGCCCCCTCGCCGTCTCCACACGCCACCTGCAACACCCGCTCGGGGGTCCCGACGTGCAGCACCGCGGCGGCCAAGGGCGTCAGCGGCGGTGGGCTCGACATCGAGCCGATCGTAATTGCTCTACTCTCCCGAACCGATGGCAGGGGAGCAGTTCGACAAACGCTGGTACATCCTGGGCGGTTTCGCCCTCCTGGCGGTCGTGATCGTCGGGATCATCCTGATCTCGCGCAGCGGCGGCGGGTCCGACGAAAAGGGCTCGAGCACGACCGCGAGCAAGGAAAAGGGCAAGGAATCCGGCAAGTCCGGCAAGGGCGCGAAGGGCTGCACCGAAGTCGAACAGCCCGAACCGCGCGAAGAGAGCCTGCCGAAGCCGAAGATGACGACGAAGAAGGGCGAAAAGGTCACCGCGGTCGTCGAAACGAACTGCGGCACCTTCGACATCGCGCTGGCGACCAGCGAAGCGCCGACGATCGCCAACTCCTTCGCCTACCTCGCCGAAGAAGGCTTCTACGACGAACTGACCTTCCACCGGATCGTCCCGGAATTCGTGATCCAGGGCGGCGACCCGACCGGCACCGGTTCGGGCGGCCCGGGCTACGAAGTCGTCGAAGCGCCGCCGAAGAACCTCAAATACACGGTCGGCACGGTGGCGATGGCGAAGACCTCGACCGCCCCGTCGGGCGCCTCGGGCAGCCAGTTCTACGTGGTCAGCGGGCCGCAGGGGGAAACGCTGCCGCCCGAATACGCGCTGGTCGGCAGAGTCGACAAAGGGCTCGACGTGGTCGAACGGATCGGCGAACTGGGGGGGCCGGACGAAAAACCGACCCAGCCCGTCGTGATCGAAAAAATGACGATCGAACGCGGGTAGGTCCCGCTCCGTAAGCTCTGGCAGTGGCCAAGGGTCCATCCGGAAATCCGCGTGTGCGGCCGGCGAGCGCCGGGCCAAGCGGGGCCAGGACGCAGGGAGGCCCAATAGCGGCGCTATTTGGCCGACCGAGGACGCCGCATCCGCGCCGGTCCGCCGCCGCCAGGCGTGCGCGGGGGTTTTCGGATGGGCCCTAAGGTCGACGTAGGAGACGTGGCGCCGGAGTTCGAGCTTCCCGGGACGGGCGGGCAGACGTACCGCCTTTCCGACTACCGCGGTCGAAAGCTGGTGATCGCCTTCTACCCCGGCGATTTCACCGCGGTCTGCACGAAGCAGTTCTGCTCCTACCGCGACGAAGGCGAGCGCCTCGACCAGATCGGCGCCGCGGTGGTCGGGATCTCACCGCAGTCGGTCGAGTCGCACGAGCGCTTCACCGAGGAGAAGCGCCTCAACGTGCCGCTGCTGGCCGACGAGGACAAGGCGGTCGCCAGGGCCTACGGGGTCGTCGCCGGGCCGCTGGTGCGGCGGGCGATCTTCGTCGTCGACGAGGACGGCGTGATCGGCTATCGCAAGGTGACCCTGGCCGGGCTCACCTACGAGTCGGTCGCCGACCTCGAGAAGGCCGTCGCGGGGGTCGGCTGATGGCGGCGGAGGCCGAGGAGTTCGCGGTCGGGCCGGCGCCGCTGCTGCGCGGCAGCGTCGCGGGGGAGGGGACGCCGATCGTCCTCTGCCACGGGCTGACCGCGAGCCGGCGCTACGTCCTCCAGGGCTCGCGGGCGCTGGAGCGGGCCGGGCACCGCGTCGTCCTCTACGACGCGCGCGGCCACGGCGAGTCCGACCCCGCCCCGGCCGGGCAGGGTTATGGATACCCGGAGCTGATCGCCGACCTCGAACGGGTGGTCGAGGAGGAGGTCGGGAGCGCGCGCTTCCTGCTCGGCGGCCACTCGATGGGGGCGCACACCGCGGTCGGGTACGCGCTGGCGCATCCGCAGCGGCTCAGCGGCCTGGTCGTGATCGGGCCGACCTACACGGGGGAGATCCGGCCCGAGTCGCTCGCCTACTGGGACGGCCTGGCGAGCGCGCTGGAAACGGGCGGGATCGAGGGCTTCGTCGACTACGTCGTCCACCACAGCGGCGTCGGCGAGCGCTGGCGCGACTCGGTCGCGCGGGTGAGCGCCGAACGGATGCGGCTGCACCGCGACCTGGGGGCGATGGCGCGGGCGCTGCGCGAGACGCCCGCCTCGCGGCCCTTCGGCTCGTTGGAGGAGCTCGGCGGGCTCGACGTCCCGGCGCTGGTCGTCGCCTCCGGCGACGAGGCCGATCCCGGACACCCCTACGAGGTCGCCGACGTTTACACGAAAGCCATGCCCCGGGCCCGTCTGATCAGCGAGGATGAGGGCCAGTCGCCGTTGGCCTGGCAGGGCGGACGGCTTTCACGCGAGATTTCCTTATTCGCCCTTGAGCCTGACGTGGCACTATCCTGAGAGATAACGGTATGAAGTTTCCGAGTGAACGAATTCTGCGGATCGCGATCGCCTTCATCGGCGTGCTGGGCGTCTGCGTGGCCACCTACATCCTGATCTCGGACTCGACCTCCGGGGCCCCGGCCTGCCTGGCGGGCGGGACGGGATGCGAGACGGTCGCCAAGAGCTCCTACTCGCACATCCTCGGGATCAACGTCGCGGTCTTCGGGATCATCGGCTGGATCCTGATCCTCGGAACCGTGCTCTTCGGCAACGATTACGCGCGCCTGGGGGGCTTCCTGTTCACGCTCGGCGGCTTCGGCTTCAGCATCTACCTGACCTACCTGGAGATCTGGAACATCGAAGCGATCTGCCAGTGGTGCGTGACCAACGCGATCCTGATGACGATCTGCTTCCTGCTCAACATCACCCGGCTGCTCGGCTACGTCGGCACGCCCGACGGCGGCGCCGTGATCGGTGGCGGGGGCGGCGGAGCGACGGCGCGTCCGATCGCCGAAGACGGCTGAGCGGGGCGGGACGGCTACAGTCGCCAGTGGCAGCGCTTCAACGACTTCGCACGTAAACGACACGGAGGACCGACCGCACCGATGGCCAACAACCAACGCTCACGAGAGAAACGTCGCGAAGAACGCATCGCGGCCGAAGCACAGGCGGCCGGCGGTGAGCGACGGACGCGCCTGCTCCAGTTCGCGGCCGGCGGGGTCTTCCTGGCGATCATCGTCGTCGTCGTCGTGATCATCGCGGTCGGCTCCGGGGGCA
Organism: Solirubrobacterales bacterium; assembly: GCA_035547715.1. Lineage (GTDB taxonomy): Bacteria > Actinomycetota > Thermoleophilia > Solirubrobacterales > 70-9 > VAYN01. The sequence goes on along the minus strand of DASZUH010000243.1, from coordinate 1,896 downwards.
GCTCCGGCGGCGACGCCTCGAACCTGGTCGAAAAGGCGAACGTCGAAAAGCTCCTCGCCGGCATCCCGCAGAACGCGACGAAACTCGGCAAGGCCGGCGCGCCGGTGAAGCTCTACGAGTACGGGGACCTGCAGTGCCCGATCTGCAAAGAGTATTCGGAAGAAGTCCTGCCTGAAATCATCGAAAACCAGGTGAAGAAAGGCGAGGTCAGCATCACCTTCCGCAATTTCATCATCATCGGCCCGCAGTCGATCCCGGCCGGGGAAGCCGCCCTTGCGGCCGGCGCGCAGGGCAAGGGCTGGAACTTCATCGAGACCTGGTACCGCAACCAGGGCGAGGAGAACTCGGGCTACGCGACCGACGAATTCATCGAATCGATGGCCAAGTACGTAGGCATCCCGGACATGGCCAAGTGGAAGCAGGAATGGAAGGGCAAGAAGTACAAGAAGCAGGTCGAATCGACGACCTCGCAGGCCCAGACGCTCGGCTTCACCGGGACGCCGTCGTTCTCGATCGAAGGGCCGAAATCGGAAGGCCTGGAACTGCTGGGCACGCCGGGCTCGACCGAAGCGATCGAAGAAGCGATCGAAAAGGCGAGCTGAGGCCGAGCGGGCCGCTCGCCGCCTGACGGTCCGATGGGCGACCGGCACGACAGGGAGCAGCGCCGCGAGGAACGGCTCGAGGCGGAGGCGCAGGCGGCCGGCGCGGACCGGCGCCGGCGCCTGCTGCAACTGTCGGCCGGCGGCGTCTTCCTGGCCATCATCATCGTCGTCGTGATCATCGTCGTCGCCGGCTCGGGCGGCGGCAGCGACAATGACGGTGGCGAACCTTCGAACCTCCGCGACGTCGCCGAGGTCGAAAAGCTGCTGGCGGGGATCCCGCAGAGCGCGACGGTGTTAGGTAAACCTGGCGCGCCGGTGAAGCTCTTCGAGTACGGCGACCTACAGTGCCCGTTCTGCAAGGAAAACGCGGAAACCGTGACGCCAGCGATCATCGAAAACGCGATCCGCGGCGGCGAGGCAAGCCTGACGTTCCGCAACTTCATCATCATCGGCCCCGATTCGATCCCCGCCGGCGAAGCGGCTCTGGCGGCCGGCGCGCAGGGCAAGGGCTGGAACTTCATCGAGCTCTGGTACCGCAACCAGGGCGAGGAGAACTCGGGCTACGTGACCGAAGCATTCATCGAATCGATCGGCAAGGGCGCGGGCATCCCGGACATCGCCCAGTGGAACAAGGAACGCAAGAGCAAGAAGTACAAAAAGCAGCTCGAAGAAACGACCAAGCAGGCCGAAAAGCTCGGCTTCGAAGCCACGCCGTCGTTCGCGATCGAAGGCCCGGGCTCCGAAGGCCTCGAACTCCTCGGCACGCCGGAATCCAGCGGCCAACTGGAAGCGGCGATCAAGAAGGCGGGCTAGAGGGTTGATTCCGTGGGCGGGCGTCGGGCCGTGGGCCGGCATCGGGCCGGGCCCTGTGGGTTCGGGGGCTGGGCGGCCGTCCGAGGTGCGTCCCGGTTCGTCACGGGTCCGCATGCCTTTGGCCACGTGGAGATCGGGCCGATAGCGCCTGCCGGACTTTGACCCCACCATGGTGGGGTCAAAGTCCGGTGCGTGAATCTGCGCGATGAGGAAGTCGGGACGGACCGTGACGTTCCACGCACGCCGGCCCTCTCGCGTCAAGTTGACATAACTAAGATTATCGTGCGTTGGCTTTGGGGATCATGCATTGTTCAGCTGGTCGCGGCGCCGGCCCGCCGGACGTGGACGAAGGCTTTGGCGGCCTTGCAGCCGGGCGGACGGGCGACGGCGGTCCAGCGGCCCTCGGGCAGGCGCGCCTTGATCCGGGCGATGCCCTTGCGGCTCGTGTGGGTCTTGTGGCCGTCGATGTGGACCGGCGCGC
>DASZUH010000242.1:0-2654 GCA_035547715.1 Solirubrobacterales bacterium | reverse complement strand
ATGATTTGCAGGCATTTAGGTCCCAGAATCTGACTGAGCCACTACCTTTAATCATCGATTAATGAGGAAAGACGAGATCGTCCTGCGTGAGTATGGCGCAGACAAACAGTTGCGTTCGCTTTTATCGGCTGGTAAGCCCTGCCCAGCCTCTCGGTAGGACGATCTGGCGAGCCTGCTCTCGACGCCGCCGTCGGTCCTCCATGTCCACGTCGGCATGCCCGATCCTGAAACGGCGGTCCGGGTGGCGAACGCGATGCGCCGCCAGCTGCCGACGTTGGCGTCGCCGGCCACCAACTCGCCTTTTCCGTGGCGGTGCCGACAGCGGCCTGGCGAGCGCCCGCGCGGCCGAGGTCCGCGCCTACCCCCGCTCCGAAATGCCCCGCGCGTTCCGCGACCACGAGGAGTTCCTGGCCGTCGCCGACGTGCAGTCGACCGCGGCGGCCAACGTGGCGTTCGGGGCGTTGATCCAGGCGCCGGCGGCGCGGGAGGTCGAGCGGCCGACCGCGAGTGACCTGCAGCGGGAGGCTCGAGGAGTCCTATTACCAGGCGACCCGGTACGGGATGGAGGCGCGGCTGATGGTCGACGGGGGCGAGGCGTTGCCGGCTCCCGGGGTCGTGACGCCGGCGCTCGCCGAGGCGCGGCCGTACGCGGAGGACCTCGGCGGGGCGGCGCCGCTGGAGGAGATCAGGCGGATCCTCGCCGCGGCCGCCGCCGCCGACTGATCCCGGCGGACTCGGCCACCGCGGCGAGTTCGCACTTTTCGCCGCCATCCGACGACTTCTGCGGACTCAATCGGTGCGCGCGGGCTAGCCTGCGCGGATGAGGATCCGGGACGCCGACGAGGCCGACGCGGGCGCGATCGTCGCGCTCTGGACCGAGGCCTACGCGAAAGCCGGGCCGGAAGGCCGGCAGGAGCCCTACGCGCTGCAGGAGTACTTCGCGGTCGCCGCCTCGGCCGCGGTCAGCGTCGCGCTCGACGACGCCGGCGAGGTGGTCGCGGTCGCCGCCCTCTTCCCACCCGGGGCGCCGGGGCGCTCGGTGGCCGGCCCCGGCGAGGCGGAGTTCGCGCGGCTCGCGGTCGGCGGTCGCTCGCGCCGCCGGGGGCTCGCCCGGGCGCTGGTCGAAGGCTGCGACGAGCGGGCGCGGGAGCTCGGCGCCGAGGCGGTCGCCCTCTGGAGCCGCCCCTACCAGACCGCCGCCCACGCGCTCTACGAATCGCTCGGCTACCGGCGGGTCCCGGAGCGCGACGAAGACGATCGCGACGGCCGGCGCTGGGTCTTTCGTCTAGACCTCTGACCGCGGCGGTAGGGTGGCGGCCGTGATCATCTCGACCATGAACGACCTGGGTCCGGGTTATGAGATCGAAGAGGTCCTCGGCGAGGTCTTCGGCCTCACCGTCCGCTCGCGCAACGTCGGCTCTCAGATCGGCGCCTCGCTCAAATCGCTCGCCGGCGGCGAGTTGAAGGGCATGACGAAGATGCTGAAGGAAGGCCGCGAACATGCGACCGAACGGCTGATCGAGGAGGTCGAAGCGAAAGGCGGCAATGCGATCGTCGCCTTCCGTTACGACACCTCCGAGCTCGGGACGACCTGGACCGAGGTTTGCGCCTACGGCACCGCCGTGCGCGCCCGTCAACTCTGATCTGAAAAGGCCGCTTCCCACGGCTTTTACAATCGGGCGATGCCCGAACCTGCCGCCGAGCCCACCTACACGCTCTACCGGCGCGGCATGGAGCTGCTCGAGGACGGTGACTTCGAGGACGCGACCGAGCCGCTCGCCGAGGCCGCCCGTCGCGAACCGGAGAAGACCTCGGTCCGCGAGGCACTCGGCCGCGCCTACTACCGGGCCGGACGCTTCCGCCTCGCCGCGGTCGAGTTCGGCGCCGTGGTCGAGAGTCACCCGGTCGACGACTATGCGCACTTCTGCCTCGGGCGCGCACTGAGCATGACCGGCGAGACGCGCCGCGCGCGCCACCACCTGGCGCTGGCCTCGAACCTGCGGCCCGACCGTCGCGACTACCGGTACTACCGCCGCCTTCTGGACAGCTGAGGCGCGCCGGCCTCAGAGGCCGGCGACGAGGCGGCCGACAGTGCTCGCCGAGAAGTAAGGGCCGAAGGTGCGGTGCTTTTCGGCGATCTCGAGGTAGGCGTTGAGGCCGTCGATCTCCCGCCCGCCGTCGATCAGCCAGCCGCCGCCGCTGGCGCCGGGTGCCCAGCCGCAGTGGACGCCGACCGTGCTCGGGCCGGGGAGGCCGGAGGTGACCGGGTCCTGGCCGGCCGATCCGGAGACGCAGACCCGCATCCGTTCGGTGGCGCCCGGGTAGCCGAAGGTTTCGAAGCGCTGCCTGCGGCCGAGGTCGGTGACGATCCGCGCGCCACCCCCGACCGCTTCGGCGAGCGGCACCCCTGCGGCGTTCGGCGCGACGAGGAAGGCGCCGAGGTCGAAGTCGGGGTTGCCTTCGGCGGTCCAGCCGGGCAGGGCCCGGGGCCTGCCTTCGAGGGCGAACGTCCCGTAGGGCGCCGCGCCGAGGTTGAAGCCGGGGACGAACTCGAGGTGGGTCGACCAGCTGCCGCGCCTCCCACCTTCCGGGCCGCTGTTGACGCAGTGGCCGGCGGTGAGGACGAGGCTGCGGCTGGGCGAGTCGATCGCGGT
>DASZUH010000241.1:0-11024 GCA_035547715.1 Solirubrobacterales bacterium | reverse complement strand
CCGGCCTCGAACGCCTCCGCCTTGACCCCGAGGGTCATCTTCTTCTCGTCGCCGAATTCGGCCAGGTGCGGGTACCTGCCGGTCGCCACCTGGGTGGCGACGTAGGCGTCGATGTCCTCGGCGCTGGGACCGTCGTAGGGGATCGCCGCGCAGCTGTCGACGGTATCGTGGACGCCGTCGCGCGAGCGCGAGATCACCTCCCAGCGGACGAAGCCGAGGGTGTAGGTGTCGACCGCGAGCAGGGCGGCACGCTTTCGCTCCGGCGACAGGGGGAGCGCCGCGACGGCCGCGAGCGACTGGTCGATGTGGGTGAGCGCGTTGGGGCCGAGGAAGGGACGGCGGAACGCGGCGGCGATCATCCAGGGGTGGGCGCGGGTGGTCTCGCGGGTGCGCTGGGCGATCTGGCGGAGCGCCTCGCGCCAGTCCTCGGGGAGGCCGTCGGTGACGATCGCACCGGCCATCACCTCGTCGACCATCAGGTCGATCAGGTCGCCCTTGCGCTCGATGTGCGAGTAAAGGCTCATCGGCCGCGCCTCGAGCCTGGTGGCGATCTTCCTGATCGAGACCGCCTCCAGCCCCTCGGTGTCGGCGATCTCGATCGCGGCGGCGACGATCGCCTCGCGGGAGAGCGGTTGCGGGCCCGCCGCCTCGGCGGCGTCGCGCGCCCAGACCGTGTCGATGTCACTTGCCATGGGGAAAGCATAGCGATGCGATACGGCGTACGTAGCTCTGATACGGTGTACGCCATGAGCCAGTCCCCAGCTGCCACGGCCGCCCCCGCCGACCCCAACGCCCTCGACCGCGCCACGATGATCACCGCCGGGGTGGTCCTGCTCGGCGCGATCATGTCGATCCTCGACACGACGATCGTAAACGTCGCGATCGACCGCCTCTCGATCGACTTCAACGCCTCGCTGACGACGATCCAGTGGGTCGTCACCGGCTACACGTTGGCGCTCGCCGCGGTGATCCCGGCCACCGGCTGGGCTGCCGACCGCTTCGGCACCAAGCGCATCTACCTCTCTTCGCTGGCCCTCTTCATGCTCGGCTCGGCGCTCTGCGCGGTGGCCTGGAGCGCCGGCTCGCTGATCGCCTTCCGCGTCCTCCAGGGCGTCGGCGGCGGGATGATCATGCCCGCGGTCATGACGATCATGACCAAGAAGGCCGGCCCGCACCGGATGGGCCGCGTGATGGGCATCCTCGGCGTGCCGATGCTGATCGCGCCGATCATCGGCCCGATCCTCGGCGGCTGGCTGGTTGACGACGTCTCCTGGCGCTGGATCTTCCTGATCAACGTCCCGATCGGCGTGATCGCCCTGATCACCGGCTACCGGGTGCTGGAGAAAGACACCTCGCAGCCCTCGCACCGGCTCGACTGGCTCGGCATGGCGCTGCTCTCGCCCGGCCTGACGCTCCTGATCTTCGGCCTCGCCGAGTCCGCCAGCGGTGGCTTCGGCGACTTCAAGTCGTGGGCGCCGATCGTCGTCGGCGCGGCGCTGATCGCGGGCTTCTTCTGGCACAGCTGGCGCAAATCGGCGGGCGCCCTGATCGACATCCGCACCTTCACCCAGACCCGGGCGGGCGCCTCGGCCGGCGTGTTCCTGCTCTTCGCGATCGCCTTCTTCGGCGCCCTGCTCTTGATCCCGCTCTACTACCAGACGGTGCGCGGCGCCTCGGCGCTCGAATCGGGCCTGCTGCTCGCCCCGCAGGGGATCGGCGCGATGATCACGATGCCCTTGGCGGGCAAACTGACCGACCGCTACGGCCCCAACCGGCTGCCCGCCGCGGGCATCCCGCTGCTGGTGATCGGCATCGCCCCGTTCGCCTTCGTCACCGCGACCACCTCCTACGTCCTGCTCTGCGCCTTCAGCTTCGTCCTCGGGCTCGGCATGGGGATGTCGATGATGCCGACGATGACCGCGGCGATGCAGGCGGTGCCGCCGGCCGCGATCGCCCGCACCTCGACCGCGATGAACATCATCCGGCAGGGCGGCGCCTCGATCGGCACGGCGATCCTCTCGGTCATCCTCACCGCCGAGATCACCAGCCACATCAGCACCGCGAGCGGCAGCAACGGCCTCGAAGCGATCCGGACCCTGAGCCCGGCGCAGCAGGCGAAAGCGATCGAACCGCTGGCGAGCTCCTTCGCCTCGACCTTCGTCTGGGCGCTGGTGCTGCTCGCGCTGGCCTTCGTCCCGGCCCTCTTCATGGCGCTCGGCAAATGGAAGACGGCCGACGCCGGCGACGGAGCCGCCGCGCCCCCCGTCGTCCTCGAGTAGTTCGGTGTCGACGGGCTGAAAACCCGTCAGATGGTCCGGCTTTCGGCCCATCGACACGGTTGCGGGAGTACGGTTCCGTCCATGGAGCAGGACGCCGCTCTGGAAGCGGTCTTCATGCCGGTCCAGCCGCCGTCGACCTTCGAGGAGACGGTGGAGCGGCTCGGTACCGCGATCCGGCTCGGCCTGCTCTCCCCGGGCAGCCGCCTGCCGCCCGAGCGTGAGCTCGCCCGCCAGTTGCGGATCTCGCGCTCGACCCTGCGCCAGGCGCTGACCACGCTGGTCCAGAGCGGCCACCTGGTCAGCCTCCGGGGGCGCAAAGGCGGCACCTTCGTCGCCGCCGAGCCGCCGCTCGTCGACCCGATCGGCGAGCCGCTCGACGTCGGCGCCTGGGAGGTGCTCGACCAGCGCGTGGCGATCGAGGCCGGGGCCGTCCTGCTCGCCGCCGAACGCGCCCGGCCGCCGCGCCTCGACCGCCTCGAGGAGCTGATCGAGGCGATGTCGGCGCAGACCGAGGACTTCGAGGAGTACCGGCGCACCGACGTGCGCTTCCACATCGGCCTCGCCGAGGCGGCGGGCTCGCCGCGCCTGGTCGCGGCGATGACCGACGTGCAGGCGCAGATGACCGACCTGATCGCGCTGATCCCGCACCCGCCCGAGGTGCTCGGCCGCTCCAACGAGGGGCACGCGAAGATCGTCAAGGCGCTGCGGCGCGAAGACGGCCCGCGCGCGGTCGGCCTGATCCGCGAGCACACCGAGGGCACCGAGCACATCCTCGCCGGCCTCTTGCCGGCGCGGGCTCAGGACCTGATCCGCGCCCCCGCCTGATCGAAGAGGGGCTCGGCCGCGATCTCGCCCTCGACCCAGCGGCCGAAGATCTCGATCGCGACCGCCGTGCCCGGCACCGCCAGGGTGGCGGGCAGGTAGGCGTAGGCGATCGAGCGCTCGACCGTGTAGCCGTAGCCGCCGCTGGTGACGCGGCCGACCACGTCGCCGTCGACCGCCACCGGCTCGTTGCCGAGCGCCACCCGCCGCGGGTCGTCCAGGACGATGCAGGCGAGGCGGTGGCGCGGCCCGTCCTCCGCCGCGGCAAGGAGCGCGTCGCGGCCGACGAAGTCGCCCTTGTCGAGCTTCACGCAGAAGCCGACGCCGCCTTCTTCGGGCGTCTCGTCCGGCGTGATGTCGGCGCCCCAGACGCGATAGCCCTTCTCCAGTCGCATCGAGTCGATCGCGCGGTAGCCGCCGGCGACGATGCCGTGTGCCCCGCCCGCCTCCCAGATCGCCCGCCACAGCCCGAGCCCGTACTCGGTCGGGCAGTAGAGCTCCCAGCCGAGCTCGCCGACGTAGGTGACGCGGAGCGCCCGCACCGGGACGTCGCCGACCGTGATCTCCTGCAGCGACATGTAGGGGAACGCCTCGTTCGACAGGTCGGTGGGCGTGAGCGGCTGGAGCACCTCCCGCGCCCGCGGTCCCCAGACGCCGAAGCACGACCACGCCGAGGTGACGTCGGCGATCCGCACGCTGCCGTCGGCGGGCAGGTGCCGCCGCATCCAGCCCAGGTCGTGGTTGCCGAAGGCGGTGCCGGTGACGATCCCGAAGCGCTCCTCGCCGAGCCGGGAGACGGTGAAGTCGCACTCGATCCCGCCGCGCCGGTTCAGCATCTGCGTGTAGGTGATCCGGCCGACCCCGCGGGCGACGCGGTTGTCGCAGAGGCCTTCGAGGAAGACGGTCGCTCCCGGCCCGGAGATCTCGAGCTTGGCGAAGGACGACTCGTCGAAGATCGCGACGCGCTCGCGGCAGGCGCGGTGCTCGGCGCCGATCGCCGGCGACCAGTTGCGACCGGCCCAGCCGTGCGGCCGCAGGCCCTCGTCGCCGTCGGCGGCGTTCGGCTCGTACCAGTTGACCCGCTCCCAGCCCGATTTCTCGCCGAAGGCGGCACCGTGCTCGCGGTGCCAGAGGTTGGCGGCGGAGACGCGGAGTGGCCGACCGGCCTCCCGCTCGTGGTTGGGATAGCGGATGTCGTAGTAGGTCTCGTAGGTCTCGCGGATCCGCTTGTAGGTGTAGGACGGCGAGCGGTAGGCGGCGCCGAAGCGGCGGATGTCCATGTGCCAGAGGTCGAGGCTCGGCTCGCCCCCGACGATCCACTCGGCGACGACTTTGCCGATCCCGCCCGCGCCCGCCAGCCCGTGCGCGCAGAAGCCGGCGCAGACGAAGAAGCCCGCGACCTCGGACTCGCCCAGGCAGAACTCGTTGTCGGGGGTGAAGGCCTCGGGGCCGTTGATCAGTTTCGTCACCTTGATCTCCGACATCGCCGGCACGCGGCGCTCGGAGTTGCGGGTGATCTCCTCGAAACGGTCCCAGTCCTCTTCCAGGAGGCGCCCGTTGAAGTCGGGCGGGATCGCGTCGAAGCCGCCGGTGCCCGCGGGCAGGAAGGCCGGCTGCGACCGGCGCTCGTAGCCGCCCATCACCAACCCGTCGCCGTCCTCGCGGTAGTAGACGAGCCAGTCGGGGTCGCGCAGGGTCGGCAGCGAGCGGCGGTCGGTGCCGGAGCCGCGCGCCTCGCGCACCGCGTCGAGCGGCTGCGTCACCAGGTATTGGTGGGACATCGGCAGCAGCGGCACGCGGACGCCCGCCATCCGCCCGATCTCGGCGGCGAACATGCCGCCCGCGTCGACGACCACCTCGGCGGCGACGTCGCCCTGCTCGGTCCGCACCCCGCGCACGCGCCCATCCTTCACCTCGATCCCGGTCACCCGCGTGCCCGTGAAGATCCGGCAGCCGCCGCGGCGCGCCCCGTCGGCGAGCGCGTAGGTCAGCTGCGAGGGGTCGATGTAGCCGTCGGTCGGCAGCCAGGCCGCGCCGAGCACGCCCGCGGTCGACATCAGCGGGAAGAGCTCCTTCGCCTCCGCCGCCGAGATCAGCTCGAGCGGCAGTCCGAAGGTCTTCGCCCAGCCCGCCTGTCGGCGCAGCTCCTCCATCCGCTCCTCGCTCGAGGCGAGCCGGATGCCGCCGCATTCGGTCCAGCCGGGGTCGAAGTCGGACTCGGCGCCGATCCGCCGGTAGAGGTCGACCGAGTGCATCATCATCTTCGTCAGCGACACCGAGCCGCGCAGCTGCCCGACCAGCCCCGCCGAGTGGAAGGTCGAGCCCGAGGTGAGCTGGTCGCGGTCGAGGAGGACGACGTCGTCCCAGCCGAGCCCGGCCAGGTGGTAGGCGAGCGAGGTGCCGCCGACGCCGCCGCCGATGATCACGCAGCGGGCGGAGTCGGGCAGCTCAGCGCGCGGCATGCGCGGCCTCCAGCAGGGCCTCGAAGCCGTCGCCGTCGAGCGCCGCCAGCAGGCGGTCGAAGTGTTTGGTCGCGTAGGCGGAGAAGTCGAAGTCGAGGTCGGAGATGGCGACCTGGACGACCCCCCACATCGCCTCGCGGAAGTCGGACATCAGGCGCATCAGGCGGAGCGCCGCCAGGTCGGCCGGCGCCGGCGCCGTGCCCAGGTATGCGGTCAAGAATGCCTCCTCCTCGGCCGGGCCGAGCTCGTTGTTGACGGCGAAGTTGCCGAGGTCGAACCAGCGGTTGCCCATCCCCGCGTACTCCCAGTCGACGATCCGGATCCCATCGGGCGTGGCGATGAAGTTGGCGGGGAGGAGGTCGTCGTGGCAGAGGACCGCGGGTGCGTCGCGGAAGGCCGGCGCCGACTCGATCCGCGCCGCCGCCGCGTGGGCCCGCTCGTAGGCGTCCGGGACGGTGCCGCCACGGGCGCGGGTCGCCGCGGCGTAGTCCTCGACCAGGCGGAAGGCATCGAAGCGGGCGGCGATCGTGCCGCAGCCGTGGATGGCGCGCAGCGCCGCCGCGACCTCGGCCAGCGCGCGTGGCTCGCGCAGTTCGGGCGGCTCCATCGTCGGGCCCTCGACGAAGGCGGTGACGAGGACGACCGGGTCGACGAGGTGGGCGAGGACCGCCGGCGCCACCCCGGCGGCGGCGGCCAGGGCGTTGGCCTCGCGCTCACCGGAGCGGTCGGAGCCGAGCAGCTCGGTGTCGTTTCCCGGCAGTCTCACCACGACCTCGCGGCCGCCGAACCGGGCGCGGAAGTTGTGGTTGGTGATCCCGCCGCCCAGCACCGTCGGCTCGCCTTCGGCGGCGCCGAGCTGCGCTTCCAGTCTCTCCACGGTGTCTGCCGGCAGGGCCAAAGGTCGACGGAGAAATTTCTCCAAGTTGGCATTGACACGATCCCGAACGCAAGACTAGTCTCGCCCGGGAGCAGTTAGGTCGGTTCAGCACACCTTTTATCGCAAGCGGCGCGACCAGAGGAAGAGAGGGGTCCATGGAGAGCGGAAGTGTCCCGATCCACGACAGCGACGAGAAACGCCTCGCCGAACTTGGCTACAGGCAGTCGCTGAACCGCGCCTGGAGCGGGTTCTCGAACTTCGCCATCTCCTTCACCATCATCTCGATCCTGGCCGGGTGCTTCACCACCTACGGTCAGGCCTGGAACAACGGCGGCCCGATCGCGATCTCGATCGGCTGGCCGCTGATCTCGATCCCGATCCTGATCATCGGCTTCTGCATGTCGGAGCTGGTCTCCGCCTACCCGACCGCGGGCGGGATCTACTGGTGGGCGGGACGGCTCGGCGGGCCGATCTGGGCCTGGTTCACCGGCTGGTTCAACCTGATCGGGCTGGTTGCCGTGGTCGCCTCCGTCGACTACGCGTGCGCCACCTTCCTCAACGTCATCCTCGGCCTCTACGAAGTGAACATCTTCGGGATCAACTTCGGCGACGAAGCGCACGTGCTGGCCGAGACCTTCCTCCTCTTCTTCCTGATCCTCCTGCTGCACGCGACGATCAACATCCGCAACACGCACCTTCTTTCGCGCATCAACAGCATCTCGGTCTGGTGGCACGTGCTCGGGGTGGCGGCGATCGTGATCGTCCTGATCCTGGTGCCCAGCGGCCACCAGAGCCTCAGCTTCGTCTTCGGCCATCGGATCAACAACAGTGGCTTCGGTGACCACATGTACTGGTTCTACGTGTTGCCGCTGGGCTTCCTGCTGACCCAGTACACGATCACCGGCTTCGACGCTTCGGCCCACATATCGGAGGAGACGCACGGCGCCTCGACGGCGGCGGCGAAGGGCGTGTGGCGATCGATCTTCTACTCCGCCGTGATCGGTTGGATCGTGCTGCTGGCGATCACCTTCGCGGTCACCAACGTCGCCGGTGCCAACGAAGCGGAAGGCTTCGCGCCGACCCTGCTGGTCGAAGCGCTGGGCAGCGGCTGGGGCAAGTTCGTCCTGATCATCTCCACCGCGGGCCAGCTCTTCTGCGGCGGCGCCTGCCTGACCAGCGCGTCGCGCATGTGTTACGCGTTCTCCCGCGACAACGGGTTCGGCAAGCGCGTGTCGTCGAAAATCTCCACCGTCAACGAGAAGCGCGTTCCCGTCTACGCGGTGTTGCTGATGGCGACGCTGGCGCTGATCATCACCCTCCCGGCGCTGAAGGGGAAGTCGAACGGCGAAGCCGTCCCCTTCGCCTTCTTCGCCGTCGTCTCGGTCTGCGTGATCGGCCTCTACATCGCCTACGTGATCCCGATCTTCCTGCGCTGGCGCAAAGGCAGGGCGTTTGTGCCGGGGCCGTGGAACAACGGCGGCAAGTACAGGTGGATGAACATCTTCGCGACGGTCTGGGTCGCGATCATCACCGTCATCTTCTGCCTGCCGTTCACCCCGGCGGCGGTCCCGTGGAACTCCGAATTCAGCTGGGAGGCGTTCAACTACGCGCCGCTGACGGTGGCGATCGTCCTCGTCGGCGCCGGTCTGACCTGGCTGATCAGCGCGCGTCACCACTTCACCGGGCAGATCCGCGAGATCGACATCGAGGAAGCGATCGGGGAGAACCCCGACCCGCAGACCGCGGCTCCGTAGTGTTCCTCGGGTGACGGTAGAAGAGCTGGAAAAGGCGGTCGCCGCGGGCACGGTCGACACCGTGCTGCTGGCGATCGCCGATATGGAGGGACGGCTGCAGGGCAAGCGGCTGACCGCGGGGCACTTCCTCGGCGAGGTGCTCGAGCACGGCGCCGAGGGCTGCAACTACCTGCTCGCGGTCGACGTCGACATGGAAACGGTCGGCGGCTACGCGATGTCCTCGTGGGAGACGGGCTACGGGGACTTCGAGATGGTCCCCGACCTCGCGACCCTGCGGATGGTGCCCTGGCTGCCGGGGACGGCGATGGTGATCGCCGACCTGCAGTGGGCCGACGGGCGCGAAGTCGCCGCCTCGCCGCGGCAGATCCTGCGCCGGCAATTGGAGCGCCTGGAGAGACGCGGGATGAGCGCCAACGCCGCCACCGAGCTCGAGTTCATCGTCTTCCGCGACACCTACGAGGCGGCCTGGAAGAAGGGCTTCCACGACCTCGAGCCGGCCAACCTCTACAACATCGACTACTCGCTGCTGGGGACCGCGCGGGTCGAGCCGCTGATCCGGCGGATCCGCAACGAGATGGGCGGCGCCGGGCTGACCGTGGAGAACTCGAAGGGCGAGTGCAACCTCGGCCAGCACGAGGTCAACTTCCGCTACGAGACGGCGCTGCGGAGCGCCGACAACCACGCGATCTACAAGAACGGCGCCAAGGAGATCGCCGCCCAGGAGGAGATGTCGATCACCTTCATGGCGAAGTTCAACGAGCGCGAGGGCAACTCGTGCCACATCCACTGCTCGCTGGCGAACGCCGAGGGCGGCAACGCGTTCGCGGCCGACCGAGGGCTGTTCGAGAGCTTCGTCGCCGGCCAGATCGCCTGCATGCGGGAGCTGACCCTGCTCTACGCGCCGCACGTCAACTCCTACAAACGGTTCGCCGCCGGGTCGTTCGCGCCGACCGCGATCGCCTGGGGCGAGGACAACCGCACCTGCTCGTTGCGGGTGGTCGGGCACGGCGAGGGGTTGCGGGTGGAGAACCGGCTGCCCGGCGCCGACGTCAATCCCTACCTGGCGCTGAGCGCGATGATCGCCGCCGGGCTGCACGGGGTCGACAACGAACTCCCGCTCGAGCCGGCCTTCGAGGGCAACGCCTACGCCTCCGACAAGCCGCGCGTGCCGCACAACATCTACGACGCGCGCGACGCCTTCGCGGCGAGCGAGGTGGCCGCCGACGCCTTCGGCGGCGAGGTCGTCGAGCACTACCTGAACCGGGCGAAGGTGGAGATCGACGCCTTCGAGGGGGCGGTCACCGATTGGGAGCGCTTCCGAGGGTTCGAGAGACTCTGATGCGCGGGTGCCGTCGATGAGCGCCCCGGTGGTGGGCATCTGCGCCGCAGTCGAGCGGGTGTCCTGGGGGGTCTGGGACGGCTACGAGGTGGCGCTGGCGCCGCGCAACTACGTGCGGGCGCTGCAGCGGGCGGGGGCGATCGCGCTGATCCTGCCGCCCGACGAGGTCGCCGTCGCCGACCCCGACGTGCTGCTCGACCGGGTCGACGCGCTGCTGCTCGCGGGCGGCGCCGATATCGACCCGGCGAGCTACGGCGAGCAGGCCCACCCGGAGACGAAGGGGACCTGGCCCGAGCGCGACGCGTTCGAGCTGGCGCTGACCCGGCGGGCGCTCGAGCGCGACGTGCCGGTGCTGGGGATCTGCCGCGGGATGCAGCTGATCAACGTGGCGATGGGCGGGACGCTCGACCAGCACCTGCCCGAGTCGATCGGCGACGGGCGCCACCGCTCGATCGCCGGCAGCTTCGGCACCCACCGGGTGCGGCTGGCCGAGGGGACGCTGGCCTGCGGCGCGGCGGGGACCGACGGCCTCCTGGTGATGTCGCACCACCACCAGGGGGTCGGGAAGCTCGGCGAGGGCCTCACCGTCAGCGGCTGGTCGGTCGACGACGAGATCATCGAGGCGATCGAGCTGCCCGACCGCCGCTTCGCCCTCGGCGTCGTCTGGCACCCCGAGGAGGACGAGACGTCGGCGATCATCCCGGCCCTGGTCGCCGCGGCGCGCGAGTCCCGCCCGGCTGTTCCTCTTGCCGGATTGATGGAGAAAAGGAACAGCCAGACGTGAGCACGCTCTCGGTGATCGAGCCCGCCACGGCGCAGCCGATGGCGGCGGTGCCGCAGGCCGGGGTCGAGGAGACCGACGCCGCGGTCGCGCGGGCCAAGGCGGCGTTCCCGGCGTGGCGCGACGTCACCCCGGCCGACCGGGCGCGGCTGCTGCGCGGGCTCGCCGACGCGCTCGAGGCCGAGCAGGAGGAGTTGGCGCGGATCGAGGCGCGCAACGCGGGTAAGCCGATCGGCTCCGCCCGCGGCGAGATCGCCGGCGTGGTCGAGAACTTCCGCTATTACGCGGGGGCGCCGGAGCGCCTCGTCGGCAAGACGATCCCGGTCGTCGGTGGCGTCGACATGACCTTCCATGAGCCGCTCGGCGTGGTCGGGCTGATCGTGCCCTGGAACTTCCCGCTGACGATCGCCTCCTGGAAGGTCGCCCCGGCGCTCGCCGCCGGCAACACGATCGTGCTGAAGCCGGCCGAGCTGACGCCGCTGACGGCGATCCGGCTGGAGCGGATCGCGTTCGAGGCGGGGATCCCGGAGGGCGTCCTGAACGTCGTCGTCGGGCCGGGCCGGGTCTGCGGGCAGCGCCTGGTCGAGCATCCCGACGTCGCCAAGATCGCCTTCACCGGCTCGACCGAGGTCGGCCGCGGGATCGCCCGCGGCGCGGCGGAGACGATCAAGCGGGTGACGCTCGAGCTCGGCGGCAAGTCGGCCAACGTC
>DASZUH010000240.1:0-19261 GCA_035547715.1 Solirubrobacterales bacterium | reverse complement strand
GTCACGGTTCCTCATGGCTTCGGTCACCTTCGCCGGGTGCGGGACGCAACCTGTCGCCTTTAGTAGCCCACAGGGCGACTAAAGGCGACAGGTTGACCGCCGGGTCCCGGGAAGTCGGGAGGAGGCGTGACGTTTCATGGGCCTTCGTCACGGACCACTCGCCTTTGTGGCGGATCATGCGCCCCTTCCCCACGACACGCGCACGTCCCCCGGCACACGACCCGCACGTCCCCCGGCGCACGTCACGAACCCTCGCACCTCTCCCCACGGACCCGGCCGTCCCGGCCACGGCCACAGCCTGCCCGGGCCGTGGACGGGACGGCCGGGCGCAACTCGGACGGCCGCCGGCCCCGGGTGGCCGGGCGCTACTCGGACGGCCGCCACCGCCTCCCGGCCAGCCGCCACCCCCGGGCGACAGCTTGCGGCGCCCCCGGGCGCCGCCCAGCCCCAGGCCCCTACACCGCGGCGCGGGACTTGCCGGCGCCTTCGCCTGAGGAGGCGTCGATCATCACCGAGGTCGCCTTGACCGTGGCGATGGCGGGGACGCCCGGCGCCAGGCCGAGCTCTTCGACCGAGTCGCGGGTGATCGCCGCAGTGACCAGGTGCGGGCCGGCCTCGATCTCCACCAGCGCCATCACGCCGTCGACCTCGACCGAGCGGATCACGCCGGGGAAGCGGTTGCGGGCGGAGAACGAATCCTTGGTTTTGTGACGGCCGGGCCGACCGGCGAGGCGCGCCACCTCGGAGGTCGGCACCCGGCGGCGGTTGGCGTCGTCGCGGCTCGTCTCGATCTTCCCGGCGCGCGCCCAACGGCGCACCGTGTCGACGCTGACGTCGAGCGCGCGAGCGGCTTCGCCGAGGCTCAAGTCGTTTGGCATCGCCCAGACTATAGAGCCATAGATGACGATTCCCCGGGTCACGGCAGCCCGGCCAACACCGCTTCGTAGTCCTCCCAGGTATCGACGTCGAGCGGGATCGGGCCGGGAACCGGGACCGTCGCGACCGCGTCGCCGAGGCGATCCATCAGCCGCCAGACTCCCTTGTCGCCGTGCAGATCTTCCAGCTCGGGGAAGGTCGGGCGGGCGAAGGCCAGCGGATGGCCGCGGCCGTCCTCGTACTCGCAGACCGCCATCGGCGCCTCGCCGCGGCCCGCGAGCAGCGCCGCGACCGTCGCCGGGCCGACCCCCGGCTGGTCGCCCAGCATCAGCACCAGCACCTCCGTCCGCGGGTCGACCGCGGCCAGCGCGGCGGCGATCGACGACGAGCACCCCTCGCCGAACGCCTCGTTGACGACGACGTCGAAGCCGGCCAGGTCGACCTCCTCGCGGACCCCCTCGGCGCCGCCGCCGAGCACGCACAGCGACTGGTCGAAGGCGCAGGCGCGGGCGGTGTCGAGCACGTGCCCGAGCAGCGTCCCGTCACCGTAGGCGAGCAACTGCTTCGGTCGGCCGAGGCGCCGCGAGCCGCCCGCGGCGAGCACCAGGCCACAGACGAACGGCGCGCCGGGTGAGGGGTCTGAAGGCGCCACGGGGCCGATCGTATGCCCGCCGGCGGGCCCCCTTCAGCAAGACCTAAGGGATCGCTTAGGCGATCGTGCGCGGCCCTCCCGGCGCCGGCTAGGTTGACCCCACGATGCAGATTCCCACCGGGACATACAAGCTCGGACCCGACGACGCGAAGCTGATGGTCCACACGCGCAAGGCCGGGGCCGCCGCGAAGGCCGGCCACAACCTCATGATCGACGTCACCGAGTGGGACGCCACGGTCGAGGTGCCCGACGACGCCGCGGCGACCTCGATGCAGCTGCGCGCCGACTCGGGCTCGCTCGTCGTCCGCGAGGGCAAAGGCGGGATCCAGGCGCTCGGCGAGGACGACAAGGCCTCGATCCGCCAGACGATCGCCGAGGACATCCTCAAGGGCGGCACGATCGAGTTCCACTCGACCAGCGTCGAGCCGAGCCCCGACGGCGGCCCGCTCGAGGTACACGGCGAGCTGAACCTGCTCGGCACCACCCGGCCGCTGACCTTCGAGCTCGGCGCCGACGCCGAAGGCCGCCTCACCGGCACCGCGCGACTGAAGCAGACCGACTTCGGGATCAAGCCCTACTCGGCCCTCTTCGGCACCCTCAAGGTGGTCGACGAGATCGACGTCGAGTTCGATGGCCGGCTTCCCGCCGGCCAGGAAGCGAGGTTCGGATGACCGAGAAGACCGCGGACCGCGGACCCATCTTGCAGTGGGTGATCGTCGGCGGCGTCGGCGTGCTGGTCGTGGCAGTGGTGCTGGCCTTGCAGCTTGTCCCCCGGCTGAGCGCCGGGCAGAAGGTGCTGGACGGCGCCCGGCCCGCCTTCACGACGCCGCGGATCGGCGCCGACGTCGCCGGGATCGAATTCATCTCCAAGGACGTCGACATGGCCGACCCGCTGGTGACCCCGCAGGGCGGCGCCGCCGCGGAGGTGCCGGCGGTGATCGCCTACGTCGCCAAGAAAGAGGGCGTCTCCGAAGCCCGGGCGGCGAAGATCGTCCAGGAAGCCTTCCCCCACACCTATGGGCTACTGCAGGCGCTGCCGCTGTCGGCGGTGAGCGCCGAGATCCCCGGACTGGAGGCGTTCCTCGAGGAAGCGCTCGGCGTCACCCCGGCCCAGCTGACCGCTGCGCTGAAAGAAAACTTCCCCGCGATCACGCAGGCGATCACCAACCTGCCGACCGTGACCGAAGGCTGGGAGAACATCCCCGGGACGGCCGGGCTGACCCGCTTCGACGGCTCGCCGGTCCACACGGTCCCGCAGCTGCGCAACTACTTCAAAGAAGACCTGATCCCGGCGGTCGGCGCCCAGCAGTCGAACTTCGAAAGCCTCGACGGCACCTCGTCGGTGAACTGGATCGCGCCGGTGCTGCTGATCATCGCCGGGATCGTGATCGTCTTCGCCGCGGCGATGATCGCCCGCAACCTCTGGGGCTCGCCGGGGCGTGGCGAGCGGATCGCCACCGCCGCCGTCGTGCCGATCGTCGGCGTGGTCGTCGTCGGGCTGGTGCTGGCGATCGCCCTGATCCCGCGTGTCGACCACGGCCAGAAGCTGTTGCACGGCCTGGCGCCGGCCTTCGACGCCCAGCGCGTGCACGGCGACCGCGCCGGCATCGACATGGTCTCGGCGATCGTCAACACCGAGGACCCGATCATGACCCCGTCCGGGGGCGCCGCGGCCGAGGTGCCGAAACTGATCGCCTTCGTGTCGAAAGAAACCGGCCTCTCGGAAGCCGAAGTGGTCGCCGCGCTGCAGGAAAACTTCCCTCATACGCTCGGCCTGCTGGAGGCGCTGCCGCTGTCGGCGGTGAGCGAAGAGCTGCCCGAAGTCGAAGAATTCCTCGCCCCGGCGATCCCGGCGGTGCCGAAGCTGGCGCAGACGATCACCAACGCGCCGGCGGTGACCGGCGGCTGGAACCAGGTGCCGGGCATGAACGGGGCGACGAACTTCGCCGGCGAACCGATCGTGACCGCGCCCGACGTCCGCAACTACTTCGGCGAAGACGTCGTCCCGGTGCTGGAAACCCAGCAGGGCAACTACGAAGAACTGACCTCGGTCTCGAAGATCGGCTTCATCGGCTGGCTCGTCCTCGCGGTCGGCATCGTCGTGATCCTCTACGGCCTGCTGATGGTCGCCCTCGCCGCCGGCTGGATCTTCGGCGCGCGAAAGCGGGGCGCGCCGTCCGGCGCGGCTCCGGCCCCGGTCACGTAGCGCGGGTGAGGCCCCCGCCGGGAAGGTCGAGGGTCCGGCACGTTCGTCACCCTTCCGGGCGCCCGCCGATGTTGACGGGCCGAAAACTCGCCTATATGTCTAGTTTCGGCCCATCAACGTGGGGTCTCACGGCCGCGCTCGTTTCGTCACGGTTCCGCGAGGAACGTCATGCGTCCTCATGCATTCGGTCACCTGGAACCGAGGGTCCCACGGAGCGTGACGTCCCATGGACCTTCGTCACGGATCCTCCGCTCGCCGCACCGGCCCGGGCGCCGGCTCGGCCAGGCCCCGTCCCTCACCCTCCCTGCATCGCCTCCCACACCCTTGATGGCGTGCAGGGCATGTCCATGTGGCGGACGCCGTGGGGGGCGAGGGCGTCGACGATGGCGTTGACGATCGCCGGGGGTGAGCCGACGGTGGCCGACTCGCCGACGCCCTTGGCGCCGAGGGGGTGGTGGGGTGAGGGGGTGACGGTGAAGTCGGTCTCCCAGTCGGGGACCTCGACCGCGGTCGGGATCAGGTAGTCCATCAGCGAGCCGCCGAGGCAGTTGCCGTGATCGTCGAAGGCGATCATCTCCATCAGCGCCATGCCGACGCCGTCGGTGAGGCCGCCGTGGATCTGGCCCTCGACGATCATCGGGTTGATCCGCACGCCGCAGTCGTCGACGGCGACGAAGCGCCGCACCGTCACCTTCGCCGTGCGCGGGTCGATGTCGACGACGCAGAGGTAGGCGCCGAAGGGAAAGGTGAGGTTGGGCGGGTCGTAGACCGCTTCCGCGTCGAGCCCGGTCTCGACTCCCTCGGGCAGGGCGATCGAGCCACGCGCCGCGCTCGCGATCTCCGGGATCGTCGCCCCCTGCTCGGGGTCGCCGCGGACGAACCAGCGGGCCGGGCCGCGGGCCGGGTCGTTCTCCCATTCGAGGTCCTCCGGCGCCACCTCGAGCATCGCCGAGGCGACCAGCCGGGCCCGGTCGCGGACCTTGCGCGCCGCCAGCGCCGCGGCGGCCCCGCTCACCGGGGTCGAGCGCGAGCCGTAGGTACCGAGGCCGTAGGGCGTCGCCTCGGTGTCGCCGTGGACGACCTCGACGTCCTCGGGCGGGATCCCCAGCTCGTGGGCGACGATCTGGGCGAAGGTCGTCTCGTGGCCCTGGCCCTGGGTCTGCACGCTGATCGCCAGCTGCGCCTCGCCGCCGGGATGGATGCGGAGCGCCGCGCCGTCGTTCATCCCCAGCCCGAGGATGTCCATCTGCCGCCGCGGGCCCGCCCCGACCGCCTCGGTGAAGAAGGAGAGGCCGATCCCCATCAGCTCGCCGCGCTCGCGCTTGGCCGCCTGTTCGCGACGCAGCTCCTCGTAGCCGGCGATCTCCAGCGCGCGCCGCAGCGCCGCCTCGTAGTCGCCCGAGTCGTAGACCCAGCCGGTCTTCGAGGGGTAGGGGAACTGCTCGGGAGCGATCAAGTTGGCCGAGCGCAGCTCCGCCGGGTCGGCGTCGATCTCACGGGCGAGGCAGTCGACCAGCCGCTCGACCAGGTAGACCGCCTCGGCGATCCGGAACGAGCAGGCGTAGGCGACCCCGCCCGGGGCCTTGTTCGTGTAGACGCCGGTGACCAGGCAGTGCGCCGCCTCGATGTCGTAGGAGCCGGTGAAGACGTGGAAGAAGCCGGCCGGGTAGCGGGTCGGCTGCGCGGTCGCGTTGAAGGCGCCGTGGTCGGCGAGCGTCGTCACCCGCACTGCCTGGATGCGGCCGTCGCGGGTCGCGGCGATCGCCCCCCGCATCACGTAGTCGCGGGCGAAGGCAGTCGACATCAGGTTCTCGGAGCGGTCTTCCACCCACTTGACCGGGTGCCCGGTGACGATCGCCGCGACGACCGCGCAGACGTACCCCGGGTAGACCGGCACCTTGTTGCCGAAGCCGCCGCCGACGTCGGGCGAGACGACCCGGATGCGGTGCTCGGGGATGCCGGTCAGGCGCGCGTAGAGGGTGCGGTGGGCGTGCGGCGCCTGGGTGGTCGCGTGGATCGTCAGCTTGCCGGCGACCCGGTCGTACTCGGCGACCGCGCCGCAGGTCTCCAGCGGCGCCGGGTGGGCGCGGGGGAAGACCATGTCCTGCTCGACCACCACCTCGGCCGCCTCGAAGGCGCGGTCGGTCGCCACCCGGTCGCCCGCCTCCCAGTCGAAGATGCGGTTGTCGGCGCGGCCCTCGAGGTCGTCGCGGACGAGGGGCGCATCGGGGTCGAGCGCCCGCCGCACGTCGACGACCGCCTCCAGCTGCTCGTACTCGACGTCGATCAGTTCGAGCGCGTCGCGCGTCGCGTAGCGGTCCTCGGCGACGACGAAGGCGACCTCCTGACCCTGGAAGCGCACCTTGTCGGTCGCCAGCACCGCCTGCGAGTCCTCCGAGATCGTCCCCATCCAGGCCATCCCGCGGGCTTCCAGGTCGGCGCCGGTGAGGACCGCGTGGACGCGCGGGTGCTGCAGCGCCGCGGTGGTGTCGACGGAGACGATGCGGGCGTGGGCGAAGGGGCTGCGCAGGACGGCGCCGTGCAGCATCCCCGGCAACTGCAGGTCGTCGACGAAGCGACCCTGGCCGCGGATGAAGCGGCCGTCCTCCTTGCGCCGCAGCCGACCGAAGCCGATCGGGCGGTCGGCCGGCGGCGCCTCGGCGCCGGCGGCGATCAAGGGGATCCTCGCCTCGTTGCCTCCACCCTGGCTGCTTCGGCGCGTGGCCACCAGAGCACAGACGATACCTAAGCGATCACTTAGGTCAACCCGGACCGGGACCGCCGCCCGTTCCAGGGCGACGGTCGGCGCCGACCGCGTTCTCGCCGAAGACCGCGCCGCGCCCGAACGCCTTCTTGTAGTCGACGCCCTCGACCTCGATCGCCGCGTTGATCTTGCGACAGCGGCCGCACTTGATCCGCAGCTTGGCGTTCATGTACTCGGGCGCCATCTGCGAGGCGAGCAGGTTGCCGCACCCGGCGCAGACGTAGTCGTCGCCGTCGAGGCCGCGGAACACCGGCCGGTCCGGATCGTCCTGGACCGCGGTGCCGCCGTCATCGGGGATGTCGGCGGGGGCGATCACCTCCATCTGGATCGTTGCCACGGTCCCTCGCTCAGATCTGCTCCAGGCTCTGCGTGAAGTCTTTGATCAGCGCGTCGAGCACGCTCTGCATCACGCCCTCGCCCATCGAGGCGGCTTTGCCGGAGATCTGCGCGGCGGTGTGGATGTCGCCGCCGCCGTCATCGAGGCTGAAGGTGACGTCGGCGTTCGCGTACCCCTGGCCGCCGGTCTCCCGCGACTTGACCTTGAGCAATGCCTTGTGGGCGGCGTCGTCGCGTTCGGCGACCTCGACCGTGCCGACGAATTTGAGCGACATCGCCCCCATCTTCACGAGGATCTCGGCTTTGGCGCTGTCGGGCGAGGTCCGCTCGATCACGCTGCCGCCCTCGACGCACGGGATCACCCGGTCGAGGTCGAGGATCGCGTCCCAGTTGTAGTCGGTGGGTTTCCCGTTCTGGAAGTGGTGGTCCAGCTCAACCATCTGTGCTTCGCTCCTTTCGTTCGGCTGCGGTCAGTCTCGGTACACGGTCTGGGCATCGAGGCCCCCCTCGACCCCCGGCGGCAGGTCGCCGCTCGAGAGCGAGTACATCGCCAGGTCGGCGATCGTCGTCGTCTGTCGCTCGCCGGTCGTGGTGGCGAAGGCGCCGTCGCTCCACTCGAGGTTCTCGGGCGAGGTATGCAGCTCGGCGCCGGCCAGGAGGCGCGCCTTGTCGAGGATCTTGCCGGTGGTGTCGACGATCGCCGCCGCGGCGCCCGGCGACGGCGCCGTATTGAAGCCGTGGCCCTCGCCGAAGCGATTGGTGTCGGCGGGGACGACCTTGACGTCGAGCGGCGGCACGCCGAGCTGGTCGGCGACCATCTGCGCGTAGTCGGCCTCGTGACCGTCGCCCTCGGTGGTCAGGCTCAGGACCATCTTGCCGGTCGGGTGGATGCGCAGGAACACCGCCCGGTATGCCTCATCGGCCATCGTTTCCCTCCTCCTCTTTCGATTCCCCCGCCTCGGCCTCGAGGCGCTTGCGCTCGAGGTGGACGGTGAGTGCGTTGTGCTCCTCCAGGTCGCAGAAGGCCGGCTGCGGGCCGCCCATCGGGTGGGGCGGCACCGCCGGTCGATCGCAGCCGGGGAAGATGCAGATCTTCGGCTCCTCGCTCATCGCGGCGTCCTCCCGGTCGGGATCGCCACCGAGGAGCCGGGGACCGGCGTCGCGCTCCCCCACGCCTCCTCGTCCTCGGCGGGCGGGGACGGCGGCGGCGTCCAGGTCGTCGTCGGCGCCGCGTCGAGCGCCCGGTCGGCGGCGATCGCCTCGATCACCTCGTCGAGCGCCGCCAGCGAGTGGCCCGAGACGAGCGCGTCGAGGTGCGGCAGCGCCGCCACCATGCCGCCGGCCTGGGGGACGAAATCGCGGGCGGCGGCGCGCGGGTTGACCCAGACGACGCGGTAGGCGAGCCGGGCGAGCCGCTCCATCTCGCGGCCGACCAGCTCGGGCTCCTCGCGCTCCCAGCCGTCGGAGAGGATCACGACGACCGCGCCGCGGGCCATCCCGCGCCGGCCGTAGCGATCGTTGAAGGCCTTCAGCGCGGCGCCGATCCGGGTCCCGCTCGCCCAGTCGGGGGCGGTCGCCGCGGCGCGCTGGATCGCCCGCTCGGGGTTGCGCGAGCGCAGCGCCCGGGTCAGCCGCGTCAACCGGGTGGCGAAGGCGAAGGCCTCCGGCCGGCTCGCGCTCGGCCCCCCCGCCACCCCGCCCGCCGCCGAGGTGAGGAACTGCAGGTAGGCGCGGGCGTAGGGCTCCATCGAGCCGGAGATGTCGCAGAGCAGCACCAGCCGCCGGCGCAGGACGCGGCGGCGCCGGCGGGCGAGGCGGATCGGGTCGCCGCCGGTGCGCAGGCTCGCGCGCAAGGTCCGCCGCAGGTCGATCCGCTCGCCGTGCAGGTCGCGGCGGGCGCGGCGGGTCCGCCGCGTCGGCGGGGCGACGTGAAGGCGGGCCATCATCCCGTAGAGGGCGGCGAGCTCGTCCGGCTCGAGCGCGTCGAAGCGCTTGCCGCGCAGCATCTCCTCGTCGCTGGCGACGGTCGGCACCTCGATCCGCCGCTCGTCCTCGGCAGCCTGGTCGGGGGAGCCGGCGGGCGGTGGGCTCGCCCCCGCCATCGCCTCCTCGCGCAGCGGCGCGGGCGCCTCGGCGGGCGGCCGCGCGCGCTCCCGTTCGTCGGCCGGCGAGGGCGCGGTCTCGGCGTCGGCGGGGACCTCCGCCGCTCCCTCCTCGCCGGTTCCGAACACCGCCGCGAACACGGCGTCGAAGGCCGGCGCCTGCGCCGGGTCGGAGACGAAGACGGCGCGCGCCGTCCAGTAGAGCCGCCGGCGGGCGACCGGGCGGACCAGCGCCAGCGCCCGGGCGAAGTTGGCCGAGCGCTCGGCGCCCACCGGCACGCCGGCCGCGTGCAGGCGGCGGCCGAAGGCGCCCGCGAGCGCGGGCAGGTCGAGCTCCACGGTTTCGACCTCGAACGGACTCATCGGGCTCCCGTCACCAGCTGCCCGAGCCCCGCGGCGCGGACGACCTCCTGGTCCTCGGAGTACTTCAGCACCGAGCCGAGCGTGCGCTCGATCGCCGCCTCGTCGAGGCGCTCGACGCCGAGCAGGTCGAGCGCCGCCAGCCAGTCGATCGCCTCGGCGATCCCGGGCGGCTTCTGCACGTCGGAGTCGCGCATCGCGGCGACCGCGGCGGCGACCTGGACGGCGAGCGACGCGGCCGCGCCGCGCACCCGCCGGCGGATGATCTCGACCTCGCGCTCCGGGCTCGGGTAGTCGATCCACTGGTAGAGGCAGCGGCGCTTGACCGCGTCGTGGAGGTCGCGGGTGCGATTCGAGGTGAGGACGATGATCGGCGGATGGGTGGCGCGCACGGTGCCGAGCTCGGGGATCGTCACCGCGGCCTCGCCGAGCAGCTCGAGCAGGAAGGCCTCGAAGTCATCGTCGGCCCGGTCGACCTCGTCGATCAGGAGCACGGCCGGGCGCGGGCCGGGGTGCTCGAGCGCCGCCAGGAGCGGCCGGCGGATCAGGTACTCGGGGCCGAAGAGCTCGCGCTCCGAGAGCGACCCGCCGCCCGCCTCGGCCAGCCGGATCGCCAGCAGCTGCTTCGGATAGTTCCACTCGTAGAGCGCCTCGGTAGCGTCGATCCCCTCGTAGCACTGGAGGCGGATCAGGGGCGTGTCGAGCACCATCGCCAGCGACCGCGCCGCCTCGGTCTTGCCGACCCCGGCCTCGCCCTCGAGCAGCAGCGGCTGGGGCAGGCGGAGGCTGAGGAAGATCGAGGTGCCGAGCGCTTCGTCGACCAGGTAGTCGACGCTCCCGAGGCGCCGGCCGAGCGTCTCGACGTCGGGGACGAGCGCCGCGACCTCGGCCTCGGCGTCGCCGCTCCCCGCGCCGGTCATGCGGCCAGCTGCCGCAGGAAGCGGTCGCGGCAGCCCTCGCAGCAGAAGTAGGCGGTCTCGCCGTCGTGCTCGACCGAAAGGGTGTCGTCGAGGACGACGACGGTCATCCCGCAGACCGGGTCGACCGCGGTCTGCGGGCCGGCCGCGCGGGCGCCCGCGCCGGGGAACGCGTCCGCCTCCGCCTCCGGCGTCGCCGTCCGCGTGCCTTGCGCCCGCCGCACCGCGACCACGCGGGCGAGGATCGCCAGCGCCACCTCGGCCGGGGTGCGGGCGCCGATCGCGATCCCGGCCGGCGTGTCGACCCGCGCCACCAGGTCCTCCTCGACCCCGGCCGCGCGCATCTCGTCGAGCACCGCGCCGCCGCGCGTCGCGCTGGCGACGAGGCCGACGTAGGGGACGCCGGCCTCGAGCCCGGCGCATAGCGCCGCGACCTCGTCGCGACCGTGGGCGGAGACGACGAGCGCCAGGTCGCCGGCCGCGGGCGCGGGCGCGTCGCGGCCCGCCCCGGTGTCGATCGCGAGCCCGAGCCGGGGGCCGAGGTCCGCCAGCGCCTCGACGATCGGCGACTCGCCGATCGCGACGACGCGCGGCGCCGGCAGCGACGGCTCCAGGAACAGCTCGATCGTGCCGCCCGAGAGGCAGGGGTTGTGGACCGTGACGATCCCTTCCTCGCGACCGATCTCGTGCCCGGCCTGCGGGTCGTCGGGGACCGGGCGCACGGTCTCGGCGCCGTCCTCGTCGGGCTCGATCCGCAACATGATCGGCTCGCCGCTCTCGATCACCTGCAGCGCGTAGAGGCGGACGCTGTGCTGGGCGCAGACGCCGCCGACGAACCCCTCGATCGAGCCGTCGGCGCGGATCAGCGCGACGCCGCCGGGCTGCGCGCTGGTCGGCCGCAAGGTCCGCACGACCGTCGCCGTCACCACCGGCTCGCCCTGCTCGCGCAGGTCGTGCAGCCGCTGCTCGAGGTCGGCCGAGATCACTGCGGCGGCTCCGGTCGGCCCTGCATCGTCGCCCAGACGCGGTCGGGGGTGCAGGGCATGTCGATGTGGGTGACGTCGGGGTAGCCCTGGCGCAGCGCGTCGATCACCGCGTTGACGATCGCCGGCGGCGAGCCGACGTTGGGCGACTCGCCGACGCCCTTGGCGCCGAGCGGGTGGTGCGGGCAGGGCGTCACCGTCATCCCCAGCTCGAACTCGGGGCACTCCATCGCGGTCGGGATCAGGTAGTCCATGAACGAGGAGTTCAGGCAGTTGCCCTCGCTGTCGAAGGAGATCAGCTCCATCAGCGCGATCCCGATCCCCTCGGCGAGGCCGCCGTGGATCTGGCCGTCGACGATCATCGGGTTGATCCGCACGCCGCAGTCATCGACCGCGATGAAGCGCCGCACCGTGACCTGGGCGGTCTCCGGGTCGATGTCGACGACGCAGATGTAGGCGCCGTAGGGGTAGGTGAGGTTGGGCGGGTCGTAGACGATCTGGGCGTCGAGGCCGCCCTCCATCCCGGCCGGCAGCTCCTCGCCGCTGTAGGCGCGCAGGGCGATGTCCTCGATCGTCGCGCCCTGCTCGGGGTCGCCTTTGACGTACCAACGCCCCTTTTCCCAGGCGAGGTCCTCGGGCCGCGTCTCCAGCATCGTCGCCGCGATCAGCCGCGCCTTGTCGCGCACCTTGCGCGAGACCAGCGACACCGCCGCCCCCGACACCGGGGTCGAGCGACTGCCGTAGGTGCCGAGCCCGTAGGGCGACTTGTCGGTGTCGCCGTGGCGCACTTCGATGTCCTCGGGCGGGATGCCGAGCTCCTCGGCGACGATCTGGGCGAACGTCGTCTCGTGGCCCTGGCCCTGGGTCTGGGCGCTGATCGAGACCACCGCCTTGCCGGAGGGATGGAGGCGCAGGTCGGCGCCGTCGTTCATCGACATGCCGAGGATGTCCATGTGTTTGCGCGGCCCGGCGCCGACGCCCTCGGTGAAGAACGAGATCCCGATGCCCATCAATTCGCCGCGCGCCTTCTTCTCCGCCTGTTCGCGGCGCAGCTCCTCGTAGCCGGCGATCTCCATCGCCACCTTCATCGTCTCGGCGTAGTTGCCGGAGTCGTAGGTCCAGCCGGTGGTCGTCTCGTAGGGGAACTGCTCGGGCCCGATGAAGGAGCGCATGCGCAGCTCGATCGGGTCGACGCCCATCTCCAGCGCCAGCGCCTCGACCATCCGCTCGACCAGGTAGACGGCCTCGGTGATGCGGAACGAGCAGCGGTAGGCGACGCCCCCGGCGGCCTTGTTCGTGTAGACGGCCTTGACCTTCACGTGGGCGGCGTCGAGCGTGTAGGAGCCGCAGCAGATGTGGAAGAACCCGGCCGGGAACTTGGTCGGCTGCGCGGTCGAGTCCCAGGCGCCGTGGTCGGCGATCACGTCGACCTGGAGGCCGGTGATGCGGCCGTCCTTGGCCGCGATCGAGGAGTGCATGATGTAGTCGCGGGCGAAGCCGGTCGAGGTGAGGTGCTCGGAGCGGTCCTCGATCCACTTGACCGGGGCCCCGGCGACGATCGAGGCGGCGATCGTGCAGACGTAGCCGGGATACACCGGCACCTTGTTGCCGAAGCCGCCGCCGATGTCGTTGCACATGATCCGGATCATGTGCTCGGGCAGGCCGGCGACGTGGGCGTACACGGTGCGGTGCACGTGCGGCGCCTGGTTGCCGTTGTAGAGGTCGAGCTGGCCGGTCTTCGGGTTGAAGTCGGCGATCATCCCGCAGGTCTCCATCGGTGACGGGTGGCAGCGCGGGTACATGATGTCGCGGGTGACGACGACGTCGGCTTCCGCGAACGCCCTCTCGGTCGCCTCCTCGTCGCCCGCCTCCCAGGTCGGCGTGGCGAGGTTGTCGACCTGCCCCGGCTTGTCGTCGCGGATCAGCGGCGCGTCGGGGTCGAGCGCCTTGCGCGCGTCGACGACCACCGGCAGCGGCTCGTAGTCGACCTCGATCAACGGCAGCGCGTCGCGGGCGATGTATTCGTCGGTGGCGATCACGAAGGCCACCTCCTGGCCCTGGAAGCGCACCTTGTCGCCCGCCAGCACGGCCTGCGTGTCGTAGGAGATCGTCGGCATCCAGGCCAGCCCGAGCGTCTCCAGGTCCTTCGCCGTCACCACCGCCGCGACCCCCTCCAGCGCCAGCGCCTTCGAGGTGTCGATCGAGTTGATCTTCGCGTGGGCGAAGGGGCTGCGCAGGATCGCCCCGTGCAGCATCCCGGGCAGGCGGATGTCGTCCAGGTAGGTGCCCTTGCCGCGGATGAACCGCGCGTCCTCCTTGCGCCGCAGACGGCCGAAGCCGATCGGCCGCTCCTGGTCGGGGCTCGGTAGCTGCTCGACGGTGGTCGCCATTGCCTACGCCTCCTGCTTGATCGCGGCTTCCTGGTCGGCTGCCCAGCGCACCGCCGCGACGATGTTCTGGTAGCCCGTGCAGCGGCAGATGCCGCCGGAGATCGCGGTCCGGATCTCCTCGTCGGTCGGGTCGGGGTTCTCGTCGAGGAGCGCCCGGCTCGCCATCATCATCCCCGGCGTGCAGAACCCGCAGTGAAGGGCGTGCTTCTCGTGGAAGCCCTCCTGGATCGGGTCGAGCCGGCCATCGCGTTCGAGGCCCTCGACCGTGCGCACCTCGCGGCCGTCGGCCATCGCCGCCAGCATCGTGCACGACTTCACCGCCTCGCCGTCGACGTGGACGATGCAGGCGCCGCAGTTGGAGGTGTCACAGCCCCAATGGGTGCCGGTCAGCCCCGGCGTCTCGCGGATGAAGTGGACGAGCAGCATGCGCGGCTCGATCTCCCGCGTGACCTCCTCGCCGTTGATCGTGATCGTGACTTGCATCGGTCTAGGCCTCCTGTTCCAACGCCCGTTCGGTCGCGCGGCGCAGGGCGCGCTTCGTCAGCACGCCGACGAGATGGCGCTTGTAGTCGACCGGCCCGCGCGTGTCGGCCATCGGCATGCAGTCCTCGGCGGCGACCTCGCCCGCCCCCTCGAAGAGCTCCTCGCTCGGCGCCTTGCCGCGCATCAGCTCGCCGACCCGGGCGACGTCGATCGTGAACGGGCCGGCCGCGGCGAGCGCGACGCCGACGTCGGCGACGGTGCCGCCGGTGATCCAGACCGCCGCCGAGGAGGCGGCGATGGCGAAGTCACCGGCGCGGCGCTCGACCTTCTCGTGGGCGCTGCCGGCGCCGGGCCGCACCTTCACCCGGACCTCGGTCAGCATCTCGTCGGCGGCGACCGCGGTGACGTAGGGACCGACGTGGAAGTCGTCCATCGAGACCACGCGCTCGCCTTCGCCGCCGCGGATCACGACCTCGGCCTTGATCGCCGAGCAGACCGCCGAGAGGTCCTCGCCCGGGTCGGCCTGGCAGAGCGAGCCGCCGATCGTGCCGCGGTTGCGGACCACCGGGTCGGCGATCACCTCCTCGGCGTCGGCGAACAGCGGGAAGTGCTCGGCGAGGAGCTCGGAGCGGAGCAGGTCGACGTGGCGGGTCATCGCGCCGATCCGGATCTCGTCCCCCTGCCGGTCGATGTAGGCGAGCTCGTCGAGATCGTTGATGTCGATCAGGTGCTCGGGCGTCGCCAGGCGCAGCTTCATCATCGGCAGCAGGCTGTGGCCGCCGGCGATCAGCCGGGCGCTCGGGCCGTGCTCGACCAGCGCGGCGAGCGCGCCCTCGACGCTGGTCGCCCGCTCGTAGTCACATGGTGCGGGCGTCTGCATCAGGACTCCCCTTTCGTCTCGTCGTCTCCCGCCGCGGCCGCCAGTGGCGTGCGCGGCCGCGGCCGCACCCCCGGCGTCAGCGCCTGCTCGTACCGGACCGGCGAATCGGTGCCGATCACCGGCGAGTTGGGCAGCCGCTGCGGACGGACCTGACGTTCGTTCGGGTAGAGCACCCGCACTTCCGAGGAGGCGCGGGAGGCGTGGCGGAGGACCGGGCCCTCCGGGCTGGCGGCGGCGATCGGCGCCTCGCGGCCGAGCCGCGCCAGGGTCAGCACGCCGCGCGTGTAGACCTCGCCGATCCGCGGCGGCACGATCTTCCCCGAGTCGGGGAAGTTGCGCATGCCTTCGGCGCCGGCCCCCGGGTAGAGGCCATCGATCAGGCCGATCGCGTCGTTCAGGCCGACCTTCTTGACCAGCAGGCCCTCGAGCGCGTCGACGGCGGCGTCGAGGTTGCCGTTGATGTCGTTCACGACCGCCTCGACCGGGGCGCTCTTCGCGACGATCTCGCCGACCGCGGCGATCGCGCCGTCGAGCCCGGTGGCGATCTTGCGCAGGGCGACGATCGTGGCGACGAGGTAATAGACCAAGGCCGCCACGATCAGCAGGACGGCGATGATCAGGACGATTCCGGCTGCGGGCATCTCCGACTCTCCTCTCGACTCACGCGTCGTCGACGATCTGGTCGAGCGAGCCGCCGTAGTCGGCGACGGTCTCGACCGTCTGTTTGACCTGGGCCTGGGTGGTGAGCAGCAGCGGCACCGCGTCGAGGTCGCGCGAGCCGGCGGCCGCGGCGGCGGTGATCCGGTCGACGCTCGGCACGATCCCCTCGGCCGCCTGGAGCACGCCGCGCAGCAGGTACACGACGACCGGGAAGAGGACGAAGAGCGCGACCAGCGAGCCGATCCAGTAGAGGATCATCGCGGCCTCCTCTCGGCGACGACCTTCGCCTTCGAGGCGATCCCGGGCAGGGCGCCGAGGATCGTGTCGAACTGGGCGTTGATCGCGGTCACCGACGGCTCGAGCGTGCGCAGGTGCTCGGACTCGACGGTCTCCAGGGCGCCCGCCAACGCCTTCAGGTTGGAGGAGATCGAGAGCAGCCCGCGGCGCACCAGGATCAGCGCGGTCGCCAGGACCACGGTGACCACGGCCGCCAGCACGACGCTGAGGATGACCAGCACGTGGGTGCTCATCGTGAATCCTCGCGCTTCGCTCCCGGCGCGGAGAACCAGATCGTGACGCTTGGTCGCTCCGCGCTCATCGTCCACCCCCGAACCCGTCGGTCAACGCGTTCATGTAGTCGTCTTGCACCAGTGCCTCCTGGGCGATCTGCCCGAGCACCGGCGCGGTCGCCTGCAGCTGCGGGATGTTGGCGGTGTTGCCGGCGACCTCGCCCGCGACGCCGAGCAGCCTCGACGCCGACTCGTCGATGTCGTCGACGGTGCTGACCAGGACCGTCAGCAGGATCGCGACGATGACCGCGGCGGCGAGCGCGATCGCCAGCGCGATGCCCCAGAAGGTGTGGGCCGAGGTGGCGGCCATGACGACGGTCATTTGCCCACCGCCACCTTGCGCAGGGCGCGCGCCGAGTGCAGGATCCGCACGCCCGAGTCGTTGATCCTGGCGACGCCCGCGAGGCCGTCGGTCTGGGCGCGGACCACTTCGACGCCCTCGACCGCGGTGCGGGCCTGGCGGGCGATCCGCAGCGCCAGGGCGACGACCGCGATCACGATCGCGGCGGCGACCAGGATCACGACGACGCCGAGCACCATGCCGATCTTCCAGCCGGCCAGGGCCGCGTAGACGGTCATCTCGTACCTCTCTTCATGCGGGCAGCTCCTCCTTCGCGTGTTCGGCCGCCCAGCGGATCGAGCGCACGATCGTCGCGTAGCCGGTGCAGCGGCAGATTTGGCCGGAGATCGCGTCGCGGATCTCCTCGTCGGTGAGGGAAGTCGGGTCGTCGACGGAATCGAGCAGGGCGCGGCCGGTCAGCATCATCCCGGCGGTGCAGAAGCCGCACTGGAGGCCGTGCTCCTCGGTGAAGCCGCGCTGGATCGGGTCGAGTTCGCCGTCCACCTCGAGTCCCTCGACGGTGCGGATCTCGTGGCCGGCGGCGGTCGCGGCGAGCACCGTGCAGGACTTCGCCGGCTCGCCGTCCATCAGCACCACGCAGGCGCCGCAGTTGGAGGTGTCGCAGCCCCAGTGGGTGCCGGTCAGCCCGAGGTCGTCGCGGAGGAAGTGGACGAGCAGCGTCCGCGGTTCGACCTTGCGCGTGTGGTCGACGCCGTTGACGTTGACGGTGACCTGCATCACGCCACCCCCGTCGCCACGCGCTCCGCGGCGCGCCCGAGCGCGCGGGCGGCGAGGACGCCCGCCGCGTGGCGCTTGTACTCGGCGGTGCCGCGCTGGTCGGTGATCGGCGTGCAGGCCGCGGCGCCGGCCGCGGCGGCCGCCTCGAAGGTCTCGGCGCTCGGCGGTCGGCCGATCAGCGCCTCGCGGGCCGCGGTCGAGCTGACCTCCGAGCCGACCGCGACCAGGGCGACGCCGGCGTCGGCGATGACGCCGTCCTCGACCGTCAGCGCGGCGCCCGCGGCGGCGACCGCCCAGTCGCCGACCCGGCGGTTGACCTTCTCGTAGGCGCTGCTGGTGCGGTCGTGCAGCGGCACCCGGATCTCGACCACCATCTCGTCGTCGGCGACCGCGGTCCGGTAGGGGCCGACGTAGAAGTCCTCCATGTGCAGGACGCGCTCCTCGGCGAGGCTGCGGATCACGATCTCGGCGCCGACCGCGGTGCAGACCGCGCTCAGGTCCTCGGACGGGTCGGCCTGGCAGAGGGCGCCGCCGATCGTCCCCCGGTTGCGGACCACGGGGTCGGCGATCTCGCGCTCGGCGTCGCGGAAGATCGGCGCGCGCTCGGCCAGGAGCCCGGAGTCGAGGAGGTCGCGATGCCGGGTCATCGCACCGATCCGGATCAGATCGTCGTCCTCCTCGACGTACCCGAGCTCCGTGGCCAGGGGGTCGATGTCGACGACCCACTTGGGGGTGGCAAGGCGGAGTTTCATCATCGGCAGCAGCGAGTAGCCGCCGGCCAGGATGCGCGCATCGGAGCCGAGCTGGGCGAGCAGCTGGAGCGCCCCTTCGACGCTCGTCGCTCGCTCGTACTCGAATGGCGCGGGGACCTGCATCCCATCCTCCAAAACCGCTGTCCCGTGAATCCTGGCGCAGCCCGCGCCCCGGGGCGAATCTCCTCCGCGGTTAGGATTGTCCTGCTGCCGGGCTGAGTACTGCAAGGGGACCTAAGCGAATGCTTAGCCCAGTGGGAGAGAGATGACGCTTGCCCAGCTTCAATCGTTCGTGCTCGCGGCCCGCCTGGGATCGGTGAAGGCGGCGGCGGCGCAGCTCGGGGTCACCGAGGCGGCCGTCTCGGTCGCCGTCGCCGCGCTGCGCAAGGAGCTCGGCGACGAGCTCTTCGTCCGCGAGGGCCGCGGGATCGCGCTGACCGCGGGTGGGCGGAGGCTGACGGCGCTGGCCTCGGAGATCCTCGACCTCGCCGAACAGGCGCGGCGCTCCGTGCACGACACCCCGGGGCAGCCGCGCCAGATGCAGATCGCCGCGACCCACGTCGTCGCCGAGCACCTCGGCCCCCTGGTCGATGCCTTCACCGCCCGCGACAGCAACCTCGAGATCTCGGTCGAGTCGGTGCCGGGCGGGGAGCTCGCCGGCCTGCTCGAGCACCGCCGCGCCGACATCGCCTTCGGGCCGGCGCCGAGCGGTGATACCGCGGCGACGATCGCCGCCGTCCCCTTCCTGCGCGCCCGGGTGATCGTCGTCGCCGCGCCCGGCCACCCGCTGGCCGGCGTCCACGCGGTCTCCGCCGCCGACGCCGCCGAGGCCCGCTGGCTGCTCGGCCCCTCCGAGCTCGATCCGACCACCGGCGCCGGGCTCCTCTTCGACCGCCTCGGGATCGAGCCCCAGGACACGGTCGGCTTCACCAGCAGCGCCGGCGCGATCGCCGCGGCGGCGGCGGGCGACGGCGTCGTCGTCACCCTCGCCCATGCCGTCATCGAGGCGGTGCGGCGCCGCGCCCTGGTCCGCATCGACCTGCCCGGGACCCCGCTGATCGAGGTCTGGCACGCCTCCACCCTCGGCTTCGGCCGCGCCCTCCCCGCCGCCCTGGCGATGCAGCGCTTCGCGACCAGCCCCGAGGCGACCCAGGCGATCTCGACCGGCCGCGCCGGCGCCGTCTCCTCCCGCGCCCAGGCCCGCCCCCACGTCACCCTCTGGAGCTCGGTGGGATCCGGGGAGTAGGGGCGGG
>DASZUH010000239.1:0-8928 GCA_035547715.1 Solirubrobacterales bacterium | reverse complement strand
GGACGGGGCGAACTCCACGCTCCAGTGACCCTTCCGCCCGATTCGTCACGGATCCTCATGGGTCCGGGCACCTCCGCCGGGGGTCGGGACGAACCTGTCGCCTTTGGTCGCCCACAGGGCTACCAAAGGCGACAGGTTGATGGCCCGGTCCCAGGGAGACGGGACGGACCGTCACGTTCCATGCATCTTCGTCACGGGACCTGCGCCTTCGTCACCGATCATGCGCTCCTTCCCGGCGACACGCGCACGTCCGCCCGGCGCCCGTCACGACCCCTCGCACCTCTCCCCACGGACCCGGCCTTCTCGGTGGCGGCCTCAACCTGCCAGGGCCGCCATCGAGAAGGCCGGGCGCATCTCGGACGGCCGCCACCTTCCGCCCCGGCCGCCGGCCCCGGGCGCCGGCTTGCGGCGGCCCGAACACCCACCTCCCCCAATTAGGGTCACCGAATTAGGAGACCCTAAGACCTGTTAGCCTGCCCCCCACGATGAGCGCCGACGAGAGCACCTCCACCGACCCGCAGACCTACAACCTCGGCGGACATGCCGTCCCGGTCGGATTGGGATCCGCCGCGGAGGAGCTGATCGCCTCGTTGCCGCCGCTGGTCGAGGTTCCGGCTCCGCCGCGCCGCAGCGCCGCCGAGGAGGCGCGGACGATCATCGCCGCGAATGTGACCGGGGCCCTGGCGACGCTGACCGCCGACGGCGATCCCTGGGCCTCGATCGTCACCTACGGCGTCCTCGCCGACGGCAGCCCGGTCTTCTCGCTCTCCGACCTCGCCGCCCACGGCCGCAACCTGCAGCGCGATCAGCGCGCCAGCCTGGCGGTCTCCGAAACGGTGCCGCCCGCGCGCGATCCGGCCGACAGCGGCCGCGTCACCGTCGCCGGCGTCGCCGAGCAGCCGACGGGGGAGCGGCTGGCGGAGGCGCGGCGGGTCTACGAGGCGGCGGTCGCCTCGGCGGCGATCTTCGGTGACTTCGCCGACTTCCACTGGTGGACGCTCAAGGTCGAACGGGTGCGCTGGGTCGGCGGCTTCGGCCGCATGGACTCGGTCGGGCCGGAGTCCTTCGCCGCCGCCGAGGCCGACCCGGTCGCGCCGGGCGCCCCGGGCGCGATCACCCACCTGAACGCCGACCACGCCGACTCGCTGCTCCTCGTCGCCAAGGCGCTCTCCGGCCACCCCGACGCCGAGGAGGCCCGCTGCGTCGGCGCCGATCGCTACGGCCTCGACCTCGCGCTCCTCACCGCCCGCGGGCGGACCGGCGCGCGGGTCGGTTTCGAGCAGCGCGTCGAGGAGCGCGACGGCCTCCGCGGCGCCACCGTCGAGCTGGTCCGACGGGCGCGCGAGCAGGCCGAGTAAGCCGAGTCGCAAGGGCAGAAACTCAAAGAACTGAGGGGGCGCCGCCGCGAGAAGGCGGTAGGTCGCGGCGAGCCTTCAGGGCCCTCCCTCGACGCCGAAGCCGAGGCACGGTAATCGTCCGTTACAGCAAACTGCGGACGGAATCCCAAAACCGATAAAAACGGCTTCCTTTCCTAAACCCGCCTGACGAGGCAACCGATAAATGGACATGCCCGGGTCGTCCACCCAACTCGACGGTTTTGAGCTCCTCGCCGACACCCTCGGCGAGATGGTCTCCCGGCACGACGCGGACGGCCGCTACATCTACGCCTCGGCGGGGACGCGCAACCTGGTCGGCTACGAGCCGGAGGAGCTGCTCGGCCGTTCCGGCTACGAATTCATCCACCCGGCCGACATCGACGACCTGCGCAGCGCCCACGCCGCGCTGGCCGAGGACTCCGACCGGGTCGAGGTCCGCTACCGCCACCGGCGCAAGGACGGCTCCTACGCGGAGTGCGACGCCGTGGTGCGGACGATCCGCGACGACGAGGGCGCGGTCGAGGAGTTCATCGTGGTCAAGCGGAGCGCCGCCGACACGGTCGCCGGGGACGTCCTGCGGCGCCAGTGGGAGATCTGCTTCAAACGGACGAGCCGCGGGATCACGGTCAGCGACGAGCGCACCGGCACGATCCTGTCCCTGAACCCGGCGCTGGCCGAGATGCACGGCGGCACGGTCGGCGACTTCATCGGCAAACCGCTGACGATGCTCCTCACCGAGGAGTCGCGCGGGCCGGTCCCGGATGGCCGCCGGACGATCGACAAGAACAGCTTCGTCCCCTACGACTCCGAGCACCGGCGGCTCGACGGCACCACCTTTCCGGTCCGCACCGAGGTGATGGTGGCGTGCGACGAGCGCGGCGACTGCCAGTACCGGATCTCCTGGTACGACGACCTCAGCGAGCGCAAGGAGGCCGAGCGCCGCGCCGGCCTCGCCGCGCGCGACTTCGAGGCCGCCTTCCACGCCTCCCCGCACGGGGTCGCGATCGTCGGCCTCGACGGGCGTTTCCTGCTCGTCAACCAGAGGCTCGCCGAGATCGTCGGCTACTCCAAGGAGCAGCTCGTCGACCTCACCTTCCAGGAGATCACCCATCCCGACGACCTCGACGCCGACCTGGCCCAGGTGAACGCCCTGCTCGCCGGGGAGATCGACTCCTACGAGATGGAGAAGCGCTACTTCACCCGCGAGGGCGGGCTGATCTGGGTGCTGCTGGCGGCGGCGATCGTCCGCGACGAGGACGGGGCGCCGCGCCACTTCATCTCCCAGGTCCAGGACATCTCGACGCGCAAGCAGCTCGAGCTGCACACCTACGACCTCGCCAACCGCGACGCGATCACCTCGCTCTACAACCGGCGCCGCTTCGAGGAGGAGCTGCGCCGGCAGATCGCCCGCTGCCGCGAGGAGGGCGAGAGCGCCGCGCTCCTGCTGCTCGACCTCGACCGCTTCAAGAACGTCAACGACTCCGACGGCCACGTCGCCGGCGACCAGCTGATCCGCTCGGTCGGGCAGGCGCTCGACGACCGCATCGACGAGCCCGACGTGGCCGCCCGGATCGGCGGCGACGAGTTCGCCGTCATCCTCCGCGACATCGACCTGGCGCAGGCGCGCGCGGTGGCCGAAGAGCTGCGGCTCGCGGTCGCCATCGCCGACACCGAGCGCTCCTGCACCGCCAGCCTCGGCCTCTGCCGCCTGCACGGCGACGTGCCCGACGCCGAGACCTGCTTCCGCGCCGTCGACCGGGCGATGTACCGGGCGAAGGGCCAGGGCCGCGACCGCGTGGTGGTCGGCTCGATCTCCGAGCGCCGGGCCTGACCCCGCACCGCGCCCGCCCGGTCAGGACGTCTCGGGCGCGGGCATCAGCTCGAGGCCGAGCTCGCTCGGGTCGATCACCGGGGCGGTCACCGGCAGGGTGAGCGGGGCTTTGTCGAGCTCGCTCGGCTGCTCGGGGACGTCGCGGGAGCGGCGGCGGCGGTCGGCGTGGCCGAGGTAGAGCACCAGTTCCCAGTTGGCGACGCCGGCCTCGGTCGGCTCGGTCGCCGCCGGCGCGCGCGCCGCCATCTTCTTCGGCCCCTGCGGCTTGTAGAGCCAGGAGACGACGTTGGTCCAGATGTCGACGAGAGAGTCGCCGATGCCGATGAAGGAGATGATCGCGTAGGAGCCGAGGACGCCGTTGACGGCGGCGAAGACGGCGCTCGACCAGAGGTCGTGGTCGTAGGCGACCTTGAAGGTGTAGACCGACCAGGCGACCAGCAGGTAGGGCAGGACGACGTAGATGAAGGCGGGCACGGTGCGGTTGCGGACCTTGGGGGTGCGCATGAATTTGCCCTTGGCGCCGGTCAGCGCCTGGACGATCGAGCTGAGGCTGCCGGTCAGGTTGACCGGGAGGAGCAGCAGGTTGAAGCCGTAGATGCGGGCCGCGTCGAAGTATTTGTAGCCGCAGTACTTGAGGTCGATCGCCATCACCAGGAAGTAGGGGATCGCGACCGCGTAGGTCAGCGGCGAGACCAGGTGGCCGTTGAACGGGATGATGATCAGGCAGAGGACGAAGAGCGAGGCCCAGAAGGTGGAGGCCATGTAGTTGAGGCGCAGCAGCAGCTCGCCGATCGAGGTCCGTTCACCGCGCCGCCGCCGCTCGCGCACCGCCCGCCACAGCTTCGGGATGATCAGCAGGCCGCCGTTGGCCCAGCGGTTGCGCTGGATGCAAAGCGAGCCGAAGTCGGGCGGCGTGGCGCTGTAGGCGAGGCGCTCGTTGTAGTTGAAGAGCGTCCAGCCGTCGGCGGCGAGGTCGATCGTCGACTCGGTGTCCTCGATCACCGTGCGATCGGAGATGTAGCGGTAGATCTTGAACGGGCCCTTGTACTCGACCTCCTCGATGTCGGCGAGGGCCCGTTTGCGGAGGATCGCGTTGGCCCCGACCCAGAAGGTCGCGTTGTTGTAGGTCATCCCCTGGTGGATGATGTGCTGGAGGTCGGTGGTGGCGCCGGCGATCCGCTCGAGCCGCGTCGCCGCGCCGGGGAAGGCGCTGTACGGGGACTGGGCGACGGCGACTTTCTGGTGCTCCTCGCGCTCCATCAGGTGGACGAGGCGGAGGCAGTACTCGGGCATGATCACGCTGTCGGCGTCGATCGTCAGCACGTAGTCGGACTCGGGGACGACGAGGTCGGCTTCGTGCTCGGGCACCGGCTCCAGGTAGAGGCCGGCGGGGGTGGGCACCTCGCGGTAGGCGCCGCCCATCAGGCCGATGTAGGAGTTCAGGTTCATCGCCTTGTTCGGCTCGGCCGAGAGCGAGGCGAAGCGCTTGCGCTGGAAGCTCGAGACCTCGCAGCGAAAGGTCCAGGCGAGGCGGCTGTAGAGCTGCGTCATCCGCGCCGCGTCGATCTTCTCCGGTTCGGAGTCGGCGGCCGTCCGCAGGGCGCGGCCGATCACCGCCAGGTCGGTCGAGAGTTTGCCGAGCACGTGCTTGGCGAAGAAGGACTCGTTGTGGTCGGAGACGTGGTACTGGTCGCTGAGGCTGCGGATCCAGCTGCCCGCGTATTCGTACTCGCCGGCGAGGGCGTGGACCTCGGCGTCGGTCGTCGGCAGGGTCGGGTCGAGCGAGGTCTCCCAGCGCTCCAGCGCCAGGTCGAAGCGGCGGCGCGGCTCCGACAGCAGGCGCTCGACCTCGGCAGGCAGCGCTTCGGCCGAGTCGAGGAGGCGGCGCGGGTCGGCGTAGCGCGGGTTCGGCGGGTCGTCGACGAGCAGGACGACGCGCAGGTCGGGGTACTCCTGCAGCGCGGTCGAGAGCAGCGTCATCAGGATCACCCCGGGCTCCTCCTGGTAGGAGGGGATCAGCGCGGTGACCGCCGGCCGGCGCTCGGCGTAGAAGGCATCGAGCATCGCCCGCGGCGTGCGCCGGCCTTCTTTGGTCCGGTAGTAGAAGCCGAGCCGGCCGAAGAGGTAGGCGATCGCCGAGAAGGCGAGCAGGGTGACCGCGGTGAGGAAGCCGACCGTCTCGACCAGGCTGGCGTGGCCGGCCACGCCTTCGATCAGCTGGCCGTTGAAGACGGTGAAGACAACCGCGGCCCAGGCGGCGACGGTGAAGACGACCGCGGCGCGGCCGATCGCCATCGTCCAGTCGCCGGCGATGCGCGGCACCTGCGGCATCGGGTCGATGTTCGGGTCGGCGCCCCACTGGCGGCGCGGCCCGTCCTTGGGCTTGCGGCGGATCATTCGGCTTCCCCTCCTGAGTTCGGCTCGCCGGGGTACTTGAAGAGCGGTTCCCAGGGGGCGCTCGGGTTGGCGGGCAGTTCGGCCAGGGGCTGTTCGCCCTGCGTGTACCAGCGGGCCCGGTAGGGCAGGCCGTCGAAGGTGACCCGGTCGCCTTCGTGGTAGACGCGGCTCGGCGACCAGGCCGGGTGGCTCGCGCCGTCGGTCTTCACCAGCTTCGGCGCGTGGCTGCCGGGCGGCACCGGGCCGATCGGCTGCCAGGGGCCGCCGGGCGCGTCGC
Source organism: Solirubrobacterales bacterium (assembly GCA_035547715.1). GTDB lineage: Bacteria > Actinomycetota > Thermoleophilia > Solirubrobacterales > 70-9 > VAYN01. The sequence goes on along the minus strand of DASZUH010000239.1, from coordinate 3,047 downwards.
CGCCGGCGGTGCCGGGCGGCGTGCCCTGGTTCCACCAGCCGGCCTGGTAGATCTGGCCCTGCCAGACGACCTTGTAGCCGGCGCCGTAGGCCGCGGCCGGGCGCCAGATCGGGTACGGGCTGGTGGCCGGGTCGTCGGTGACGGTGGCCGGATGGGTCGGCGCCGCGCTCGAGGCTTCGGCCGCTTCCTTGTGCGCGGTCTTGGTCCCGCGCAAGGTGCTGAAGATGTGGGTGAACTCGAGCGGCTTCTGCTCGACGCCGCTGCAGGTGTTGGAGAGTTCGCCGACCTTGGCGAAGGCGCCGCCGCACTGCTGGTCGCGGTTCAGCGACCAGGCCGAGGCGCGCGGGATCCCGTGCCGGTCGATGAATTCGGCGAGGCCGTGGGCGTCCTTGGTGGTGAAGCGCTGCGCGGTGACGTCGTTGACGCCGAGCATCGGGGTGACGCCGACGTGGCCCCAGGCGGCGGCCGGACTGCCGGCCAGGCCGGCGGCGCGCCAGAGCGACTGGACCTGCAGCTGGGTCGCCTCGAGCGCCCGCTCGATCGTCCCCAGCATGTCCTTTTCCGCCCCTTCGCCGGGGCCGAAGTCCATCGTCATCGCGTTGACGCCCGCAAGCTTGACGCCCGCCTTCAGCATGGCCCGGGTCGCCGCGAGCCCTTCCGTGGTCAGCCCGTGGGCGGAGACCGGCAGCGTCATCCACACCTTCAGCGGCTTCTTTTCGGCGGCCCGCTTCTTCTGCACCGCGGCGATCGCGGTCGCCCGGCGGGCGTTGGCGGCGGCGTCCTGGAGGTTCGCGCCCTCGATGTCGAGGTCGATCGATTTCGCCTTGTAGCGCTGGATCGGTTCGAGGTATGCCCGTTCGAGCTTGGCCGGGTCGGTGCAGTCGACCGCCAGCTCGGTGTTGGCCTGGCCGCCGTAGGAGATGTTCACCGTGCCGCCCTGGCTGCGCAGCTGTGCGGTGCGGGCGTCGAGGTCGAGCCCCTGCTCGGCGGAGTCGAGCGTGTAGAAGGTGCCCCACGAGGGCGTGCACGGTTCTTCGGAGTCGCTGACGATGAACGCCAGGTAGACGCTCGAGACCGGGTTGGCCGACGGGAGCTGGAAGGGGTAGGTCGGCGTCTGGGTGACGTCGACGTAGGGCGAGTAGACCGGGACCGCGTCCGATTTGGCGCTCGCCGCAGGCGTTTCCCTACTCAGCAGCAGGTAGGCGCCGACGCCCGCCGCGCAGAGGATCAGCACCAGGATGACCACGCGAATTGCCGACAATTCACGCGGCGGCGGCTCCAGCGAAGCCTTCGGTTTCTCTTCGACGATGACCATGAGGTTGGAGGACGCCTACGCGCGTCTCCCCCCGTTTCGGCAACCGACGGCGAGGACTTGAACGTTGGGCGAACCCCGCAAGTTGGCGATAGTCCGCGACCCCGGGGGGAGAGAGACCGAACCTGTAGTCATTGGTAGCCCTGTGGGCGACCAACGACTACAGGTTCGGCACGGAGCCCTGGCGGAGCTGGCGGCGCGGCAGCATGGTGTGGTCGCGACGCGGCAACTCGACGCGCTGGGCTACTCGAAGAGCTCGGTTGCCAAGGCCGCGAGCGCGGGACGGCTGCATCGCGTGCATCGGGGCGTGTACGCGGTCGGCCATCGACGCCTGTCCTGGCACGGCCGGTGCATGGCCGCCGTCCTCGCCTCGTCTCCCTCCGTCGCCAGCCATTACTCGGCCGGCCGGCTCTGGGGGTTGCTCCGTTCGCGACCGGAGACGCTGCACGTCACCTGCCGGAACCCGCGCCATGGCGGGCGCACCTTCATCGAGCACAGGGCCGATCTCACCCGGGCCGACCGCGCCCGGCGCGACGGGATCCCGGTCACGTCCCTCGCGCGCACGATCCTCGACCTGGCCGTCGACTCGCGCGTGCGGACCGTGGCGCGATTCATCCAGCGGGCCGAAGACGAGAAGACCTTCGACCTGCGGGCGATGGACGACCTCCTGGCGCGGACCAAGGGTCATCGCGGGCAGGCCAAGGTGCGTCTGGCCCTGGAGATCTACGACGGCGCGCCGGCCTTCACCCGCTCCGACCTCGAGCGACGCTTCTATGGGGCCGTCACCGCGGCCGGGCTGCCGGCCCCCTCGATGAACTTCTTCGTCGCCGGGCACGAGATCGACGCCTACTGGGCCGAGGCCCGATTCGGGGTCGAACTCGACGTCTACGCGACGCACGGCTCGCGGCTCTCCTTCGAGGAGGACCGGGTGCGCGACGACGAGCTGCTGCTCGCCGGGATCGAGACGACCCGGGTGACCGGGCCGCGGCTGGCCCGTGAACCGGGGGCCGTCGTCGAGTCGGTCCGCCGGCACCTGGCCCGACGGGCCGCCGCGCGCGGCTAGTCGCCGCCGAGGCCGCCGAGCCAGAAGAAGGGGTTCGGCGGGCGCTCGCGCCAGAGCTGGTTGAGCGAGTACTCGGCCTTGACCTCGGCGTCCTCGGGGGCCTCTTCGCGGATCCGCTCGGCAAGCGCCTTGGCGGCGTCCTCGTCGGCGGCGCCGACGACCAGGTAGTGCCAGCGGCGCACCGGCTCGAAGCCCTCCGCCCGCAGCTTCTCGGCGAAGCGGTGGGCCTCTTTGTTGGTCGGGAACTTGGCGCTCACCTCGAACTCGGCGCGGCCGTGACGTTCCTCGGTCTCCTTGTCCTCGGCCGCGATCAGCCGTTCGTGCTCGGCCTGCGTCTCGGCCGCGGTGGTCGGCTCGGGCGCGTCGGGCGACTCCCATTCCTCGGCCTCTTTGTGCCAGTGGCGCAGGTCCAGGTCGGCCTTCCAACCCTTCTCGGCGAGGAATTTTTCGATCGGCGGGCGGGCTCGATCGAGCTGGTCGCGGTCGCCCGCGTAGAGGTAGATCGTCTCGCCTTCGTTGCTGAGGATCACCCGTTTGTCGAGGTCGAGGGAGAGATCGTGCTCGAGCTCCGCCGAGCGCAGGAGATCGGAGACCTCACCCACCACGCCCTCGTCCTCGAGATTGATCTGCAGTCGCCAGTCGTCGTCCATGCCGTGAAGCCTAGACGCATGC
>DASZUH010000238.1:0-6675 GCA_035547715.1 Solirubrobacterales bacterium | reverse complement strand
TCTGAGGTCGACTTGATGTCGAGCTTGGAGTCCAAGAGGTTGCGGATTCTCTACCCGGCTCGCGGGGGCGCCACGCAAGCGGGATCCGAGGTTCGCGGGGGCCGGCGTGGATGGTTGATTCCGGCATAAGGAACAGCCGGGGGAGGGACCCGGCCGTCCCGTCCACGGCCCTGGCAGGTTGTGGCCGTGGCCGGGACGGCCGGGTCCATGGGGAGTGATGAGGGTTCGTGCCGTGCGTCGGTGGGACGTGCGCGTGGCGTGGGGAGGGAGCGGATGATCGGCCACGAAGGCGCAGGTCCCGTCACGCGGACCCATGAGAGGTCACATGAGAGTCACGCTTCCTCCCCACTTCCTCATGCATCGCCCGGGTGCGTTCGTCGCTTGTAGGCCTATGGTGGTCAAGCGACGAACGCACCCTGGCGACCCGGGGCGAAGGTGACCGAAGGCATGAGGAACCGTGACGGATCGCCCGTCGCTGGCTGGCGGACCCCGATCGCCCGCCCGGGAAGGCCCGGAGGTGCGGATGCCGTCACGAAGACGCCCGGAACGTCACGGTCCGTCCCGTCCTCCTCAACGATCCCGACCGCGCGGTCGACCTAACCCACCCATGGCGCCAGTTAGGTCGACCACGGCGTCCGGACCGCCGGTCAGGTCGACCGCGCCCTCCCGTGGGCGGGTCCGGGTGACGGAACCCATGAGGAGCCGTGACGAATCGGGACGAAGGGTGACGGGAGCCTGGAGTTCCTCACGTCCCTGTGCCCCCTTCCCTACGGACCCCCCACGTCCCGGGCGTCTCGTGGCAAGCGGGCAACCTGCCGGGGCCGCCACGAGACGCCCGGGACCCACCTCGGACGGCCGCCCCGGCCGCGAACCACAGCCGCGACCCGCTCTCCCGACTACGCCGGTGTCGGCGCCGCCGGCAGCCAGGCCGGGGGCAGGATCGGCGGGGTGTGGCCGGGGTAGTTCGGGACGATTTCGTGGGCCAGGGTGGCCGCGGGGCGGGGCTCGATCAGGGGCTTCAGGTCGTCGAGGGTGAGGGCGAGGCCGATCGAGGTGGCGATCTGGAAGTCGGCGGCGTTGCGCTCGGGGCCGCCGATCGTGCCGTCGGCGATGTAGGCGTCGACGCGGTCGAGCAGGTCGGGGAGGGCCGAGAGGGCGGCGCGGGCGTTGGCATCGGTCGCCTCGTTGAGGCGGGCCGAGAGGGCGACGAGGGGGCCGCCGGTCTTGATCGCGAGGCCGACCGGGACGCCCAGGCGGGCGCCCTCCGAATAGCCCCGCAGGTTCTCCTTTTCGCGCCTGAAGCCCCACCAGAGCAGCTGGCGGATCGGGTGCTGGAGCTCCTCGTCGCCGAAGCGCTCCGCCCCTTCGACCGCGGCGCGCCGCTCGGGATCGGCGGGGAAGAGGGGTGGGTCGGGCCGCACCCGGTCGAGCGCCCGCGAGATCGCCCGCGAGCCCTGCACCTTCTCGTCGCCGATCTTCAGCGCCGGCACCGTCACCCCGGGGAAGCCGAGGGCGCGCAGGGCGGCCTTGGAGACGACCGGCATCAGGTCGGTGCGCCTGTACTCGATCCCCTTGAAGTCGAGCATCAGCGCCGCCGCCGTCGCCGGGTGCGAGGCCGGGATGACGTAGAGGCGCGCCGCCATGAGACGATCCTAAGCGCGCATGTTGCTCGCTGTCGACATCGGAAATACGCAGACCCACCTCGGCGCCTTCGAAGGCGAGGAGCTGATCGAGCACTGGCGCTTCCAGACCCGCTCGGGCGCCACCGGCGACGAGCTGGGCGAGCGGATCGCCGGCTTCTTCAACCTCAGCGAGATGAACTTCGGCGACATCGACTCGGTCGTCGTCTCCTCGGTGGTGCCGCCGCTCGGCAGCCAGTTCGAGCGGATGACCGAGCGTTATCTCGAAGCCGAGTGCCTGACGATCGGGCCGGGCGTGAAGAGCGGCATGCCGATCCGGATCGACAACCCGCTCGAGGTCGGCGCCGACCGCCTCGTCAACGCGATCGCCGCCTACGACCGCTTCGGCGAGGCCTGCGTGGTCGTCGACTTCGGCACCGGGATCAACATCGACGCGGTGTCCGCCGACGGCGCCTACCTCGGCGGCGCGATCGGCCCGGGCCTCGAGATCGCGCTGACCGCGCTGATCGACCGCGCCGCGCGGATCACCCGGATCGACCTCGGCGAGCCGGAGACGGCGATCGGCCACTCGACCCGCGGGGCGATCAACTCCGGCTTCATCTACGGCTTCGCCGGGATGATCGACGGCATCGTGCGGCGCTTCGAAACCGAACTTCCCAACCCCCGCCTGCTCGCCACCGGCGGTCTCGCCTCGGCGATCGTCCCCTTCTCGGAGACAATCGACGAGGTCGACGACCTGCTGACGCTGAAGGGCCTGCGCCTGATCCATGAACGCAACGCGTCCTGAGCTCACCGACCCCTTCGAGATCGGCGGCGTGCCGATCGCCAACCGGGTCCTGCTGGCGCCGCTGGCCGGGATCGGCAACTGGTTCGTGCGCCTGCAGGCGAAACGCCACGGCGCCGGGCTGGCGGTGTCGGAGATGGTCTCGAGCTTCGCCCTCCACTACCGCAACGAGCGCACCCTGCGCGAGCTCCTCGTGCTCCACCCCGACGAGCACCCGGTCGCGATCCAGCTCTTCGGCCACGATGCCGAGGTGATGCGCTCGGGCGCCGCGATCGCCGCCGCCGCGGGCGCCGACCTGATCGACATCAACATGGGCTGCCCGGTGCCGAAGGTGCGCAAGACCGGGGCGGGGGCGCAGCTGCTGCGTGACCCCGAGCTGGCGCTCGACCTGGCCCGCGCCGCCCGCGAGGGCAGCGGCCTGCCGGTCACGGTGAAGCTGCGCTCGGGGATCTCGACCGGTGACCGGTCCGGCTTCGACCTGGCGATCCGCCTGGCCGAGGAGGCGGGGGTGGCGGCGATCGGCTTCCACCCGCGCGCCGCGACCAAGGGCCACGCGGGCAGGCCCGACTACGCCCTCACCCGCGAGCTGACCGAACGCCTGGAGATCCCGGTGATCGTCTCCGGCGGCCTCTCCGGCGCCGAGGCGGCCCGCCGCGCCTACGAGGAATCGGGCGCCGACGCGGTGATGATCGCCCGCGGCAGCCTCGGCAACCCCTGGGTCTTCGAGGAACTGACCGGGCGCCGCACCGGGCCGCCGAGCCGCACCGAGGTGGCCGGCGAGCTGCTCTGGGTGCTCGACCGGGCCGAAGAGCACCTCGGGCCGGAGCGCGCCGAGCGCTACCTGCGCAAGTTCTACCCCTGGTATTTCGAGGGGATCGGCGCCTCCAAGACGGTCCGCGACGAGCTGCAGCGGAGCGCCGACCTGGACCGTGCGAGGGAGCTGATCGAGGCCGCGCGGATGCCCGCCGGCGTCGCCTGAGCAGCCTTTTTTGCCGCTGAAGAGCGGTCGCTATACTCTCGCGCTCCCTGATCCGGTAAGCGACGAGCCAGGAGTGTCGCTTTCCGGCCTTTTTTTGGGTTTTGGATTCGGTCTCGGAGCTCCTTCGGAAGGGGCTCTTTCCACGCAAAGCGAGGTTGTGCAAGTGAGTCGCCAGGCAGTCGTCACCCCGGAGGGGCTAGAGAAACTGAAAGAGGAAATCGAGTTCCTCTCGACGACCAAACGGCGTGAGGTCGCGGCGCGCATCAAAGAGGCGCGTGAATTTGGCGACATCTCGGAGAACGCCGAATACGACGACGCGAAGAACGAACAGGCACTGCTCGAGACCCGGATCGCCCAGCTCGAAGAGCGGCTGCGGCGCACCACGGTCATCGACGAGGGCGCGATCTCCAGCGACGAGGTCGGTTTCGGCGCGATCGTCCACGTGAAAGACCAGAAAACCGGCGATTCGCAGAAATTCCAGATCGTCGGCTCGACCGAGGCCAACCCGCTCGAGCACAAACTGTCGAACGAGTCGCCGATCGGCAAAGCCCTGCTGGGGAAAAAGCGGAACGACATCGTCACCGTCGAACCGCCCCGCGGAGCGAAGAAAAAGTTCAAAATCACGAAAATCGAGCAGCCGTAGCGGGCCTCGCTCGTCCAGCTGTTCCTTTTGCCGGATAGCTGGTGATAAGGAACAGCTCGATGAGTGAGGAGCCGCAGCTCTCCGACGTCCTCCAGGACCGGCGCGACAAGCTCGGGCGGATCCGGGACGCCGGGCTCGAGCCGTTCCCGCACGAGTTCTCCGACCGCGAGGAGATCGCGGCGGTGCGGGCCGAGCACGAGGGCCTCGAGGCGGGCGTCGAAACCGACTCGCGCCACCGGGTGGCGGGGCGGATCACGGCGCGGCGCGGGCACGGCAAGGCCTGCTTCATCGACATCCGCGACGGCAGTGGCCAGATCCAGCTGCACGCCCGCGAGGACGTGCTCGGGCCGGAGGCCTACGAGTTGCTGGTCGACCTCGACCTCGGCGACATCGTCGGCGTCGAGGGCACGGCGATGGCGACCCGGCGCGGGGGAGAGCTGTCGCTGGCGATCGACCGGTGGCGGCTGCTCGCCAAGAGCCTGCGCCCCCCGCCCGACAAGGTCCACGGTCTGCAGGACACCGAGACGCGCTTCCGCCGGCGCGAGCTCGACCTGATCGCCAACGAGGAGAGCCGGCGGATCTTCCAGATCCGCGCCCGCGCGATCACCGAGGTCCGCCGCCTGCTCGACGAGCGCGGCTTCGTCGAGGTCGAGACGCCGGTCCTGCAGCCGCTCTACGGCGGCGCCCTCGCCCGGCCCTTCACCACCCATCACAACGCGCTCGACCGCGACCTCTACCTGCGGATCGCCACCGAGCTCTACCTCAAGCGCCTCATCGTCGGCGGCATCGATCGCGTCTACGAGCTCGGCAAGGACTTCCGCAACGAGGGCGTCTCGCACAAGCACAACCCCGAGTTCACGATGCTCGAGTGGTACGAGGCCTACGCCGATTACGAGAAGACCGCGCACGACCTCGAGCACCTGGTCGGCGAGGTCGCCGAGCGTACGCTGGGCACGACCAGGGTGATGCGCGGCGACGTCGAGATCGACTTCGCCCCGCCATGGCGGCGGATCACCCTGCGCCAGGCGATCCTCGAGCGCGCCGGCATCGACATCCTCGAGCACCCGAGTCGCGAGGCCCTGGCCCGGGCGATGGGCACCGAGCCCGACCCCGGCGAGGGCTGGGGCAAGCTCGTCGACGGATTGCTCTCGCGCGACGTCGAGCCGGGGCTGATCCAGCCGACCTTCATCTTCGACTACCCGGTCGAGCTCTCGCCCTTCGCCAAGGCGCACCGCACCGAGGCGGGCCTGGTCGAGCGCTGGGAGGCCTTCGTCGGCGGGGTCGAGATCGCCAACTCGTTCTCCGAGCTGAACGACCCCGACGAGCAGCGCCGCCGCTTCGAGCAGCAGGCGGCCGAGATCGCCCGCGGCGACGACGAGGCGCAGCCCTACGACGAGGCCTTCGTCGAGGCGCTCGAACAGGGGATGCCCCCGACGGGGGGTGTGGGGCTCGGAATCGACCGCCTGGTGATGATGCTCACCGGCGCCCAAACCCTCCGAGAAGTGCTGCTGTTCCCCGCGATGCGGACGTAATTCGGCGGATAGCGGACGCAAATGTGACGAGTCCGCCCTAAAACTCCGCAGAAACCCGCAAGGACCGTGCGGGATGCGCACGAAGCCGGACCTCCCCGCCCGGTAGAGTTACGGGACGAAACGGCGTCATCCGATGAAGGACAAGGCGTCGCCGTCTTCAATCCGGGAACTTCCCGGGTGCGACCAAGAAGAGGTTTTGGATTTTGTTCGAGCGATTCACTGAGCGGGCTCGTCAGGTAGTCGTCCTAGCGCAGGAGGAGGCGCGGACGCTCAAGCACAACTACATCGGTACCGAGCACATCCTTCTCGGTCTCCTCCGTGAGGAGGAGGGTCTCGCCGCTCGCGTCCTCGAGTCCCTCGACATCACCGTCGAACGGGTGCGCTCCCAGGTGGTCCGCATCGTCGGCTCCGGCGAGGAGGTCACCTCCGGCCAGATCCCGTTCACCCCGCGCGCCAAGAAGGTGCTCGAGCTGGCGCTGCGCGAGGCGCTCAGCCTCGGCCACAACTACATCGGCACCGAGCACATCCTGCTCGGCCTCGTCCGGGAGAACGAGGGCGTCGCCGCGCGCATCCTGCTCGACTTCGACGCCGACAGCGACAAGATCCGCAACGAGGTGATCCGGATGCTCTCCGGCCCCGGCGGTCGTCGCCAGGGCGGCTCGGGCTCGGGCGGCTCGGCCGAGGGCAAAAAATCTTCCAAACTGCTCGACCAGTTCGGGCGCAACCTCACCCGGCTCGCCGAGGAGGGCAAGCTCGACCCGGTCATCGGTCGCGAAACCGAGATCGAGCGGATCATGCAGATCCTCAGCCGCCGCACCAAGAACAACCCGGTGCTGCTGGGCGAGCCCGGCGTCGGCAAGACCGCCGTCGTCGAGGGCCTCGCCGCGAAGATCAACTCGGGCGAGGTGCCCGAGCTGCTGAAGAACAAGCAGATCTACACGCTCGACCTGGCCGCCCTGGTGGCCGGCTCGAAGTACCGCGGCGAGTTCGAGGAGCGCCTCAAGAAGGTGATGAAAGAGATCACCCAGCGGGGCGACATCATCCTGTTCATCGACGAGCTCCACAACCTGGTCGGCGCCGGCGCCGCCGAGGGGGCG
>DASZUH010000237.1:0-7938 GCA_035547715.1 Solirubrobacterales bacterium | reverse complement strand
GGCAGCCCGCCGACCCCGGCGTTGGCGGTGTGGAGGTTGAGCGCGGGCAGGGCGAGGACGACGAGGCCGGCGACCGAGACCGCCGCGGCGAGCTTCGGGTGCCGCATGACGCGGCCGACCAGCGCGCCCCAGACGCGCGAGCCGCCGGCCCCGCCCCGGCGCCGTCCCAGGAACGGGATCCGGCCCTTCTCGATGCGGTCGCCGAGCCAGGCCAGCAGCGCCGGCAGCACGGTCAGCGAGCCGACCATCGCGACGGCGACGACGATGATCGTCCCGGTCGCAAACGAGGAGAAGGTGGCGTCGCCGGCGATGTACATGCCCGCCATCGCGACCATCACGGTGAAGCCGGAGACGAGGATCGCCCGCCCCGAGGTCGCCGCGGCGGCTTCCAAGGAGGCCCGCTCGCCGGCCCCGGCGGCGCGCTCCTCGCGCTCGCGGCGCAGGTCGAACATCGAGTAGTCGACGCCGACCGCGAGGCCGATCAAGAGCACCACCGAGTCGATCTGTTCGGCGACCGCGCCGAAGGCGTGGCTGAACGGGCCGAGGATGCCGATCGTCGCGCCGACCGCGGTCAGCGCCAGGAGCAGCGGCACGCCCGCCGCGAGCAGCGAGCCGAAGACGACGATCAGGATCGCCAGGGTGATCGGCAGCGAGGTCATCTCGGCCTTGGAGAAGTCTTCTTCGAGTGATTCGGAGACGGCCTTTTCGCCGCTCGCGTCGCCGACCTCCTCGACCCGCAGGTCGGGGTGCGCGCGCCCGACGACGGCGACCTGGGCGAGCGCCCTGCCGACCACGTCCGAGGGTTCGAGCCCCTCCCGTTCGGGGATCTGGAACTTGATCAGAGCCGAGCGGCCGTCGGCGGAGATCTGCCCTTCGGCGCCGCGCGCGTAGGGGCCGGTCAGGCCTTCGACGAAGGGGAGCCTGCGCAGCCGCGATTCGACCGCGGCGATCGCCGCCCGGCCGTCCTTCCCGCACACGGACCCGTGCCCCTTGGCCTGGACCAGGACCGTCTCCGAGGCGCTCTGCGGGAAGCCGCCTTCGAGCGTCTTTTCGGCGCGCGCCGACTCGCCGTCGCCGCCGTCGTCGAGCGTCTTCGTCCCCAGCGCGCCGCCGATCGCGATCGCCGCGACGACGAAGGCGATCCAGCCCCAGATCGCCGTCTTGCGATGGGCGGCGCTCCAGCGCCCCGCCCGTCCCGCCAGTCCCAACTTCCGCCTGCTCCGCATCGTGCCCTCCGTCCGGTCGTTCGAGGTCGAATCCGCGCCCTTCACGGCGCGTCCCCAACCCTGCGCGAGCGGCGTCCGGCTTCCAATGAGGCCCGCAGGCGAAAGCCCCTGGGGCGTCCCGGCGTCCCGAAGGTGGGGTTGACCCCACCCCGTAGTCATTGGTCGCCCCCTGGGCTACCAATGACTACGGGTTGCCTAGGATCCGGCCCATGGCAGAGGAGCGGCGGATCGTCGAGCTGGGAGTCGGGGACGTCGATCTGGTCGAGGGGCTGTGGAAGGAGATGGTCGCCCACCACCGCGACGTGATCGGCCGCGCCGCCCCGGTGCGCGAGCCGGACGCCGCCTGGCGGATCCGGCGGGCCCAGTACGTCGCCTGGATGGAGGCGGGCGACGGGTTCCTCTTCCTCGTCCCGGGCGAGGGAGCCCTGGAGGTGCCGCTCGGGTACGCCTTCCTGCGGATCGGCGACGCGCCCGCGACCCTCGACCTGGGCGAGCGGGTGGGCGACCTCGAGTCGCTCTCGGTGACCGCCGCGGCCCGCGGGATGGGGATCGGGACGATGCTGATCGCCCACTGCCGGGAGCGCCTGCGCGAGCGGGGCGTGCGCTGGTGGACCGTCACCGCCGTCGCCGGCAACGACGGCGCCGTGGCCCTCTACGAGCGGGAGGGATTCCGCCTCAACTCCCACAACCTGCTCGCCGCGATCGAGTAGAGGGCGCCGACCTGAAAGAGTTCGCGGCCGTGGAGGCGTCACTGAACCCGGAACTGACGGAGCTCTCGCTCGACCATCTGCGCCTCCGCCGCAGCGCCAAGTGGCGCTTCTACGACGAGGACGTCCTCCCCGCCTTCGTCGCCGAGATGGACTTCCCGCTGGCGGCGCCGGTGAAGATCACGCTGGCCGAGGCGGTCGAGCTCGACGACACCGGCTATGGCTACCCGGCCGCGCTCGGCCTCGCCGAGGCCTTTGCCGACTTCGCCGCCGCCCGCTGGGACTGGACCGTCGACCCGGCGCGGGTCTCCCCCGCCCCGGACGTCGTCAACGCGATCACCTCGCTGCTGCGCTCGATCACCACGCCCGGCGACCGGGTCGTCATCAACACGCCCGTCTACCACCCGTTCTTCGCGGTGATCGAAGAGCTCGGCTGCGGGCTCGCCGAAGCGCCGCTGGTCGACGGGGAGCTCGACGTCGACGCGATCGACCGCGAGTTCCGCGCCGGCGCCGTGGCGCTGATCCTCTGCAGCCCCCACAACCCGACCGGCACGATGCCGACCGAGGCCCAGCTGAAGGCGCTCGCCGCCGTCGCGGCCGAGCACGGCGCCTGGGTGCTGAGCGACGAGATCCACTCGCCGCTGACCCTGCCCGGCGCCCGCCACGTCCCCTTCCTCGCCGTCTCCGAGGAGGCGCGTGAGCACGGGATCGCGCTCGTCTCGGCCTCCAAGGCGTTCAACCTGGCGGGCCTCCAGTGCGCCCAGATCGTCACCGCCTCCGCGCGCGCCCAGGAGCTGGTCGACGCGCTCCCCTTCAGCGCCAGGCACGCGGGCCACTTCGGCGCGCTCGCCGGCGTCGCCGCCTACCGCGAGGGGACGCCCTGGCTCGACGACGTGGTCGCGGTGATCGACCACAACCGGGCGCTGCTCGCCGACCTGCTGGCGGCGAAGCTCCCCGAGGTCGCCTACACGCCGCCCCGCGCCGGCTACCTCACCTGGCTCGACTTCCGTGCGCTGGAGCTCGGCGACGACCCCGGCGAGGTCCTGCTCGAGCGCGGCCGCGTCGCCCTCAACCCGGGCCCGAGCTTCGGCCCGCAGGGCAAGGGCTTCGCCCGCCTCAACATCGGCACCAGCCCGGCGCTGGTCGAGGAGGCGGTCAGGCGGATCGGGAAGGCGGTGGGACGATGAGCGAGGCGGAACCGACCGGGGCGCCCCAGGTCGAGGAGTTCGAGATCGAGCCGATCGAGGAGGAGGCGCGGCGCTGGCTCGGCGCGCTCGAAGCCGAGACCGGGCCGCTCGCGCTCTTCGACACCCACACCCACTTCGGCCGCCACGATCCCGACGAATTCCGCCAGGAGCCCGAGCAGCTGATCGCGACGATGGAGCACGCGGGGGCGCGGGCGATCACCTTCCCGATGCACGAGCCCGACGGCTACCCGCCGGCCAACGACGAGGCGCGGGCGATCGAGGCGGAGTCCGACGGCCGGATCGTCCACTTCTGCCGCGTGAACCCGCACGACGGCGCGCTGCTCGAGGCGGAGCGCTGCCTCGACCTCGGCGCCCACGGGATCAAGCTCCACCCGCGGGCCGAGCAGTTCGCGATGTCGGAGGCCGCGGTCGAGGACCTGACCCGGCTGGCCGACGCGCGCGGCGTGCCGATCCTGATCCACGCCGGCCGCGGGATCCCGGCGCTCGGCCGCGACACGCTGGAGCTGGCGGAGCGCTACCCGGGGGCGAAGTTCATCCTCGCCCACGCGGCGGTCTCCGACCTCGCCTGGATGTGGCGGCTGCTGCCGCGGCACCCGAACATCTTCATCGACACCTCCTGGTGGAACCCGGCCGATTTCGTCGCGCTCTTCAGCCTGGTGCCGCCGGGCCAGCTCCTCTGGGCGAGCGACAACCCCTACGGCCAACCGCTCCAGGCGGCCGCCTTCCAGCTCCGCTACGCGCTGCTCGTCGGGCTCGGCGGGGAGGCGATCAGGACGATCGCGGGCGGCCAGATCGAGCGCATCCTGGCGGGTGAGGAGCCGCTCGACCTCGGCCCGGCGCCGGGACCGCCGGGGCCGCAGGACCCGGGGATGGAGCGGGTGGTGTCCCACCTGACGACGGCGATCGGCCGGGCGATGGCCGAGGGCGACCCGAACGAGTCGATCGCCCTGGGACGCCTGGCGGTCGACCTCGAGGGGCCGGAGGGCGAGACCGGGCGCGCGATCCTGCGCCTGCTCGACCTCGCCGACCGCCATGCCGGCCCGCCGCCCCCGGGCCGCCGCTTCCCCCGCTCGGCGCAGTTCGTGATGTCGGCGCTGGCGGTGGCGCGCACGCCCGGGATCGCGTTACCTTCAGAGGTCTGAGAGACCTCGCCACCATCGGCGTCTACGGCGCCGACCTCGACCGCTTCCTCGCCGCCCTGCGCGGGGCGGGCGTCGACCTCGTCCTCGACGTGCGCGAGCGGCGCGGCGTGCGCGGGTCCGAGTACGCCTGGGCAAACGCGAAGCGGCTCGAAGCCGAGCTGCGCAACGCCGGCATCGTCTACCAGCACGTGCCCGAACTGGCGCCGACCACCGCGATGCGCCAACTCCAGTACGAGGCCGACGCGGCGAGACACGAGGGCAAACGATCGCGGACCGTGCTCGCGCCCGCCTACGTCGAGCGCTATACCGAGGAGATCCTCGACCGCGCCGACCTCGACCCGCTGGTCCGCTTCATCGGCCGCTCGACCGCGGCGCTCCTCTGCGTCGAGCGGGACGCCGTCGCCTGCCACCGCTCGCTGATCGCCTCCCGCCTCGCCCGCGACCACGACTTCCGCATCGTCAACCTGCGCCCCTGACCAGGTGAGCGAGGACCGCTTCAACCTGCAGCGCTTCGTCGACGCCCAGGAGGACGCGGCGATCTACGCCCGCGCGCTCGGCGAGCTCCGCGCCGGCCGCAAGCAGAGCCACTGGATCTGGTTCGTCTTCCCCCAGATCGCCGGGCTCGGCTCGAGCCCGATGTCGCAGGCCTACGCGATCCGCTCGCTCGACGAGGCCCGCGCCTACCTCGCCCACCCGACGCTCGGCCCCCGCCTGCGCGAGTCCTGCGAGGCGCTCCTCGCCAACGATCCGTCCCTCGCGGCCGAGCAGATCCTCGGCGGCATCGACGCCCTCAAGGTCCGCTCATCGATGACCCTCTTCGCGAGGGCCGACCCGGCGGAGCAGATCTTCGGCGACGTCCTCGCCCGCTTCTACGCGAGCGAGCCCGACGTCCGGACGGACCGCCTGCTCGGCCCGTGAGAGGGGGAGCTCAGTAGCCGGCCGGGTGCCGCGCGACGAAGCCCTTGGTCGACACCATTTCCGGATGCCACCGCGGCCCGGTCCCTTCGGTGTCGCCGACCGTGTCCCAGCGCAGCCCGTCGATCACGGCGAACGCGTGGCCCGGGTTCGCGTAGATCGTGATCCAGCGACCCTTGCCCGGCACGCCCCAGTTCATCATTTCGCCGGAGTCCATCGGAGTCGTGATCAGGCCCGCGCCGTGGAGGGCGAAGCTGACGGCGCCCGAGCAGTCGTACCCGGGGCTCCACCAGCGGGCGTGGCCGCCGCCCCAGACGTAGGGAAGGGTGCGGATCCGGTTCGCCGCGGCGATCGCCGCCTTGACCGCGGGCGGCGCCGTTTCCGGCGGCGCGGCGACGCCGAGCAGGAGTTCGGCCGGGGTGACCGGCGCGCAGCTGCGCAAGCCTTCCGGGCTGGTGGTGCATTCGGTCGAGCCCGGGGTCGGCGTCGATTCGGTGGCGGCTTCGCCGGTGTCGGTGGTCATGCCCACCGGGGTCAGTCCGCCGCCGGCGGCGAGGGCGCTCGCCGGGAAGACGACCGCGACGATCACACCGATCGCCAACACCAAACGCGTTTTCCAACCCACCCCGTGGGACTGACGCAAAACCGATCTCCTTTGTCGGCCTACGGGGTTAGCTGTCGGGCTGGCGCTGAAGGAGCCTGCGCTCCCACCGTCCTCCGGTGGATTCGCCCCAAATTCGGTTCCCCCGCTCCGAGGATGTTCGGCCCTCGGATTCGGCTTACCGGTACTCGATGGCGGTGCAGTGTAGCGCCTGGAGTGGCGTCAGTGGGAAGAAAATTTCCCGCGCAAAGCGGGCGCGCCATCGGCGCCGAGGTTCGGTAACGCCCGACGCCTCTGGAGACCAGATATCAGAGGAGGCTCGTCTGCCGCGTGGCCCAGGCCGGGTCGGGCCGCCCCGACCCCTCGAGCTAGAGCAGCGCCTGCTTGCGGTGCAGGCCGCCGCCGTAGCCGGTCAGCGAGCCGTCGGCGCCGATCACGCGGTGGCAGGGAACGATGATCGAGACCGGATTGCGGCCGTTGGCGGCGCCGACGATCCGCGCCCGCTGCCACACCTCGACGCCGGGGTCGAAGAGTTCGGGGTCGACCCGCGCGGCGAGCCCGCCGTAGCTCTCGGTCCTGCCGTACGGGATGTCGAGCAGGCGGCGCCAGACCTCGCGGTCGAGCTCCGGACCGCGCAGGTCGAGGTCGAGGTCGAAGGCGCGCAGCTCGCCCGCGAAGTAGGCGTCGAGCTGCTCGGCCACCGCCTGAATCGGCGCCCGCATCGACTCCGGCGGCGCCGGGGTCCTGCCCGGGAACCACAGCCCACGCAGCCCGGCCGGTCCGGCGATCAGGGTCAACGGTCCGATCGGGCTCTCGTAGGCGTCCCAGGTGATGTCCGATCGATTCATCGCTGCCGTCCCTTTCGCATCGCTTTCCAGTGAAACGCGCCGGGCGGCGGGAACGTGAGATCGCGCCCCCGCACGGTGGGGCCGGGCGGCCTCGTCCGCTGCCTAGGATGGTTGCCGTGGCGCACCCGGATTCGACCACCACCCGCTCGACCGCGCCGCGGTCGCCCTCGCCCCGCCCGCTCCCGGCGGTCGCGCTGCGGGCCCCGGTGGCCGAGGACCGCGACGCCTTCATCGCCGCGATGAAGGCGAGCGCCGAGCTGCACCGGCCCTGGGTGACGCCGCCGGTCACCGCGCCCGAGTTCGACGCCTGGCTGGTCCGCGCCTCGCGCGCCGACTTCGACGCCAACCTCGCCACGCGCGTCGGCGACGGCGCGATCATCGGTTACTTCAACATCAGCCAGATCATCCGCGGCCCGCTGCAGAGCGCCTTCCTCGGTTACGGCGGGGTCGCCGCGTGGAGCGGCGCCGGCTACATGACGGCGGCGCTCGACCTGGTGCTCGAGCGCGCCTTCACCGACCTCGCCCTGCACCGGCTCGAAGCCAACGTCCAGCCCGGCAACGCCGGCTCGATGGCACTGGTCGAACGCTGCGGCTTCGTCCGCGAGGGCTTCTCCGAGCGCTACCTGAAGATCGGCGGCCACTGGCGCGACCACGTCCGCTTCGCGATCCGCTCCGAGCAATGGGAAGAGCGGTGGCGGAGCTGACCCGCTGTGCCTGGGCGGAGGGCGATCCGCTCATGCGGGCCTATCACGACGCCGAGTGGGGCGCGCCCGAGCGCGACCCGCGGGCGCTCTGGGAGAAGCTGATGCTCGACGGCTTCCAGGCCGGGCTGGCCTGGATCACGGTGCTGCGCAAGCGTGACGCCTTCCGCGCGGGCTTCAGAGGATTCGACCCGGACAAGGTCGCCAGGTTCAGGGAGAAGGACATCGAGCGGCTCCTCGGCGACGCCGGGATCATCCGCTCGCGGGCGAAGATCGAGTCGACGATCAAAGGCGCGCAGGTCTTCTGCGAGATGCGCGACTCCGGCGAAGATTTCGCCGACTACTGCTGGTCGTTCACCGACGGCGAGGTGCTGCGGGGCGACGGCCTCGAGTTCGTCGCCAAGACGCCGCTCTCCGAAGCGATCTCCAAGGACATGAAGAACCGCGGCTTCAAATTCGTCGGCCCGACGATCGTCTACGCCTGGATGCAGGCGGTCGGCATCGTCAACGACCACAGCGTCGATTGCTTCCGCCGCGACGAGGTCTAGGTGAGCCTTCCGTAGGTGGTTGGTTCCGCGGGCGGGCGACGG
>DASZUH010000236.1:0-10072 GCA_035547715.1 Solirubrobacterales bacterium | reverse complement strand
CGTAGTTGGCCACCGGCTCGCCTTCGAGCGGCGCCAGCTCGACCAGGTGCACGAGCATCGAGCAGCGCTCCACGTGGGCGAGGAACTCGTGGCCGAGCCCGGCGCCTTCCGCCGCCCCTTCGATCAGCCCGGGGATGTCGGCGATCACGGCCTGGCGGTCCTCGCCTTCGATCGTCCCCAGCGCCGGCGACAGGGTCGTGAAGGGATAGTCGGCGACCTTCGGCGTCGCCCGCGTCAGCCGGCCGAGCAGCGAGCTCTTGCCCGCGTTCGGCAGCCCGACCAGGCCGACGTCGGCGAGCAACTTCAGCCGCAGCTCGATCCAGTCGGCCTCTCCCTTGGTCCCTTTCTCGGCGAAGCGCGGCGCCTGGCGCACCGAGGTCGTGAAGCGCCGGTTCCCGTGGCCGCCGCGCCCGCCGTGGGCGACCACGGCGCGCTGTCCCGGCTCGACCAGGTCGACCTCCACGCCCTCGACCGTCACCGCCTGCGTTCCCGGCGGCACCGGGATCAGGCGGTCCTCGCCGCGCGCGCCCTGCCGATTGGAGCCTTCGCCGTGGCGACCGCGTTCGGCGCGGAAGTGCTTGCTGCCGCGCAGCGCGCCGAGGTCGCGACGCGACGGATCGCAGACGAGGATGACGTCCCCCCCGTGTCCGCCGTCACCGCCGTCGGGACCCCCCCGCGGCACGTGCGCTTCGCGGCGGAACGAGATGCACCCGTTGCCGCCGCCGCCGGCCTCGACCCAGATTTTCGCCGTGTCGTCCATCAGCTAAAGGTAAATGGACGGGAAGCGAAGGGACCCGGCCGTCCCGTCCACGGCCCTGGCGGCTTCACATCACCCCCCACGACAGTCGTGCACTTGTCCCCCTCATGGCGGGGACAAATGCACGGACGTGCCTCCGCCTGATGTGAACCCCTGACCCCTCACGTCCCGGGCGTCGCGAAGGCGCGTGGCGTGACGAAGCGCGCGGAGACGTCACGGTCCCTCCCCACTTTCACATCACCCCCACGACGTTCGTGCACTTATGCCGCCTATAGGCGGCACAAGTGCACGAACGTGGTCGGGGCTCATGCGGGCCTGTGACGTTTCCGCATCTTCACGGACCCCTCGCTTCCTCGGACGGCGCACGGCAACAAAAAGGGGCGCCCGTGGGCGCCCCCGGCACGGCTCCTGAAGAGGAGGATCAGTCCTCGTCGCTGATGACCGAGATCGTGCGGCCCTTGCGCGCCGAGTGGAAGGAGACCTTCCCCGGGCGGGTCGCGAAGATCGTGTGGTCACGGCCGAGGCCGACGCCCTCGCCGGGCCAGAAGCGGGTCCCGCGCTGGCGGACGATGATCTCGCCGCCGTGGACCTGCTGGCCGGCGAAGACCTTGACGCCGAGCATGTTCGGGTTCGATTCGCGCCCGTTCCGCGAAGAACCGAGGCCTTTCTTATGTGCCATTAGCTTTTCGCTCCTTTCAGGCTGGTCACTTCGAGCTTGGTCAGCTCGGAGCGGTGCCCGGCGCGTTTCCGGTAGCCCTTCTTCGCCTTGTATTTGAAGACCTTGATCTTCTCGCCGCGCAGGTGGCCCGCGACCTTGGCCTCGACTTTGACTTTCGCCAGCTCTTTCGCGCCGACGATCACGTCACCGTCACGGAAGAGCACCGGGCGCAGAGAAACTTTGTCGCCGTCTTTGGCGTCCAGCCGGTCGACGAGCAGCGAGGTGCCCTCTTCGACCTTGTACTGCTTTCCACCGCTCTCGATCACCGCGTACATGCTGTCTCGTTCCTCTTCCGACTACTCGTCCGAACTACCTTGTTTGGCGCGCGAACGCCCCCGACCGCCACGGCGGCCGCGGCTCCGTTTGCGCGCGGGGGCGTCGGATTCTAGCTGGGAGTCCTCGGAGGCGCCGTTGCGGCTCCCGTTTGCACTCTCGGCGCCGTTCGGATGGCCGTTCGCCGGCTGGGCGCCGCCGAGCAGCGAGGCGATCGCCGCCGCCCGCTCCACCTCCTCGATCCGCACCAGCTTGCGCTCCCCCACGTAGGGGCCGCCGCCGGTGACGCTGACGATGTAGGAATCGATCCGCGCCACCGCGTCGGCGTCGTTGTACATGTGCGGCTCGTCGAGCTTGACCAGCACCTCCTCGCCGACCTTGAACGGCAGCGCCAGCTCCTCGATCTGCGCCCGCGTCCCCGACTCGACCACTTCGAAGGTCTCGATCGCGTTCGCTTCGCCGCCCTCGAAGTGGAAGCGCTTGCCGGTTTCGTCCTCGAGCTCGGTCAGCCCCGAGTCCGGATCGGTGAGCGCCGCCGCGACTTTCGGGTTGACCCGCACGAGGAACGCTTCGTCGGATTTTTCGGCGGCGATTTCGCGCATCTTGCGCAGCCCGTCGAGCGCCACCGTCTCGGCCGAGAGCACGACGCCCTCGCCGTGGCAGGTCGGGCAGATCTCGGTGAGGATCTCGCGCACCCCGTCGGTGACGTTCTGCCGCGTCATCTCGACCAGCCCGAGCGGCGAGACCTCGACCACGTAGCTCTTCGACTTGTCGGCATCGAGCGCTTTGCGCATCGTTTTCAGCACTTTGTCCCGGTTCGACGCCCGCGCCATGTCGATGAAGTCGATGACGATGATGCCGCCGATGTCGCGCAGTCGCAGCTGCCGCACCGCCTCCTCGGCGGCCTCGGTGTTGACCTTGGTGATCGTCTCCTCGAGCCCGCCTTTACCGCGCCCGGTGAAGCTGCCGCTGTTCACGTCGATCACCGTCAGCGCCTCGGTGTAGTCGATGATCAGGTAACCGCCGCTGGGCAGGTCGACCCGCCGGTTCAGGGTCGAGTCGATCTCCTTGTCGATCCCGTATTTCTCGAACAGGGTCTTTTTCTGCCCCTTGTAGAGTTCGACTCCGTCGACCAGCTCGGGCGCGGTCCGCTGGAAGAAGCTCGTCACCCGCTCGTACTGCTTCTCCGAGTCGATGATCGCCTTTTCGAACTCGTTGAGGAAGACGTCGCGCAGGACGCGGACCGAGAGGTCGGCCTCCTGGAAGACCAGGGCCGGCCCCTTCAGCGAGGCGGCGCGGCGCTCGAGCACCTCGTTCAGCTTCTGCAGGTAGGAGACCTCGCGCACGAAGTCGGGTTTTTTCGCCCCGTGGGCGGCGGTGCGGACGATCAGCCCACCCGGGCCTTTGTAGAGGCGGTCGACCATCTTGCGCAGCCGGTCGCGCTCTTTGTCGGGGAGCCGGCGGCTGACGCCGGTGCCCGAGCCCTGCGGCGAGTAGACGAGGTAGCGGCCCGCGATCGAGAGGTTCATCGAGAGCCGCGCGCCCTTCGTCTTCAGCGGGTCCTTGACCACCTGGACCAGGATCTCCTGGCCCGGCTTGATCAGCTCGTTGATCCGCGCGCCCTTGCCGGAGCCGCGGCCGCGGCGCGGCGCCTGCTGGCCGTCCGGGAGGACGATCTCGTCGACGTGGAGGAAGCCGTTGCGCTCGAGGCCGATGTCGACGAAAGCGGCCTCCATGCCGGGCAGGACGTTGTCGACCTTGCCCTTGTAGATGTTGCCGACGATCGAGCGGCGACCGCGCCGCTCGATATAGAGCTCGGCGACGTTGGTCTGCGAGCCTTTCGCTTTCGCCTCGAGTACGGCAACGCGCGTCTCGCCCCGCTCGGCGGACACCAGAATCGTTTTCTTCATTTGTTCAGCTCAGTTCGGATAGGTACGCGGGCGCGGCCCTCTACAGAGGAATCACCACGCGAACCTTCCCCGCCGGCTGAGGCGCGCCTGGATATTGATGCTCTGAAGGACTCCAACCGCCAGGAAGGTAGCGAGCACGGAGGACCCTCCGTAACTCACCAAGGGCAAGGGGATGCCCGTGATGGGCATGATGCCGAGGCACATCCCGACGTTGACGAACACCTGGAATAAGAGCTCGACGGCTATCCCGCCGGCTACCAAGATCCCGTAGGAGTTCTTTGAGAGCGTCACGATCCGCAGCGCCCGCCAGATGAGAAGGGCGTACAGGGATAGGACTAACGCGGCGCCCACGAACCCGTAGCGCTCCCCGATCACCGCGAAGATGAAGTCGGTCGAGCGCTCGGGCACGAAGTCGAGCCGCGTCTGGGTGGCCTGGTTGCCGCGCCCGGTCTTCTGACCGGCGCCGATGGCAACCATCGATTGGTCCTGCTGGTAGCCCGCGCCGCCTGGATCCGAGCTCGGATGCAGGAAAGAGGTGAGCCTCTGTTCCTGGTATTCCTGCAGCACGGGGTGGCCGACGGCAGGCGCCACCACGAGGACTAAAGCTATAAGTGCGGCGATTGCGCCGCCTATTACTGCAAAGTGCGTCCATGGGACTCCCCCGAAGTACATCACGGCGAGCGTCCCGACGACCAGCACGAGCGCCGTGCCGAGGTCCGGCTGCAGGAAAACCATCCCCGCCGGGACCATTCCCAGCACCAGATATCGGATGGTCCTACGCACCGGCGAGCCGTGCCGGGCGCCGTCGATGACGAAGCCGGCGAGGGCCAGGACGAGCAGGAGCTTGGCCAGCTCGGAGGGCTGGAACGAGAAGAACGGGAGTTCGAAGGAGCGCCGCGAGCCGAGCGCGGCGGCGCCGAGGACGAAGACCAGCGCGATCGAGACGCAGACGAAGGTGTAGATGCCGACCCGCAGCTCGCGGAAGCGCGAATAGTCGACGCGGCTGAGGATCAGCATGCCGACGACGCCGAAGAAGCCGTAGATCGCCTGCCGCTCGAGGTAGTAGTTCGGGCTGCCGGGGACGTCGGTCTTGGTCGCCTGGCCGAGCGTGAAGACGCTGAAGGCGACCAGCCCGATCGCGGCGAAGGCGAGCACGAAGTCCATCTGGGCGAGGCCGAGGCGTTCGCCGAAGGTCGGCCGGTCGTCGAAGAGCTCGGGCCGCGCCTGGCGCGCCCGCGTCGCGTACATCATCCGCCTTCACCCGCTTCTTCGACCGGCAGTTCTTCTGCGGTGGCTTCTTCGCCGTACGCGGCTTCGTATTCGGCTCCTTCGCCGTATGCGGCTTCTTCGGACTTCGCTTCCTGTTCGGATTCCTCTTTCAGCCGGCTGCCGAAGATCGCTTCGAGGATTTCGCGGTTCGCCGGTGCCGCCGATTCGGCGCCGAAACCGCCTTCCTCGATCGTCACCACGGTGACCACGTTCGGGTTCGGGTAGGGCGCCAGCGAGATGAACCAGGCCTGGTTGCCGTGGCCCGCGCGTTCCGCGGTGCCGGTCTTGCCCGCGATCGGGATCGGGAACCCTTCGAAGACTTTCGTCGCCGTGCCGCCAGGGCCGGTGGTCACGTCATGCAGCCCTTCCATGATCAGCCGCTGGTATTCGGGATCGATCTTCACGTGGCGCCGCGGGCCCGGGTCGATTTCCCGCAGGACCCGGCCGGCGGCGTCCTGCACTTCCTTGCCCAGGTGCGGGGTGACGATCGTGCCGCCGTTGCCGAGCGCGGCGTAGGCGATCGCCATCTCCAGCGGATCGGTCTGCAGGTACCCCTGACCGACCGCCAGCTGGATGTTTTGGCCCGGCCCCCAGGGTTCGATGAGTTCGTTGCCGTTCGCTTCTTCTTCTTCGGTCCACTTCTTGCTCGGCACGAGGCCTTCGGCGCCTTCCCCGAGCGGCAGGTCGATCCCCGTCGGCCGGCCGATCCCCATCTTCGCCGACCATTCCTGCAGGTAATCGGTCTTCCACATCTTGTAGCCCTGCGTGTAGAAGAAGACATCGGAAGACTTTTCCAGCGCCGGCACCAGCGTGATCGGCCCGTTGATCTCGCCTTCGGAGTTTTCGAACGGCTGGCCGGCGATTTCGATCGAGCCGGTGTCGTCGACGACCGTGCTCGGGGTGAAGACCCCGTTTTCGAGTCCCGCCAGCGCGGTGATGATCTTGTAGGTCGAGCCCGTCGGGTACGCCGACGAGGTCGCCCGGTTGAAGAGCGGGTCGCCGTTTTCTTCGGATGAGAGTTCTTCGTAGTGCTTCTGACTCAGGTTGACCCAGACGCTCGGGTCGTAGGTCGGCGCCGAGCCCATGCCGAGGATTTCGCCGGTGTGGATGTTCATCGAGACGAACGCCCCGGGCAGCCCGCGCTGGGCGAGCGCCGATTCGCCCGCTTCCTGCACCGCCTGGTTGAGCGACAGCTTCAAGGTCTCCCCCGGCGTCGGCGGAGTCGAGGTGAGCTGCCCGCCCGGGGTCGGCTCTCCCATCGCGTTCACCTGGTAGCGCGTCGTCCCCGGCGTGCCGCGCAGATATTTGTCGTAGGTGAGCTCGAGCCCTTCCTGGCCGACGACTTCGCCCGGTTCGGTGCCTTTGTACGGGCCTTCTTCAAGCTCTTCTTCAGAGACCTCGTTGACGTAGCCGAGGACCTGCGCGGCCTCGTCTTCCTGGGGGTAGTTGCGGACGAAGACTTTTTCGACGGTGACCCCGGGGAATTTCCCGTGGTGTTCTTCGATGTAATAGATGAGGTCGTAGCCGACGCCCTGGCGGATCGTCAGCGGCGCCCCCGCCGCGACGACTTCCTGTTCTTCCTTCATCACCTTCAGGACCTGCGGCAGTTTCATGTGGACGAGTTCGCCGATTTCCTTCAGCTCGGCATTCTTCGCCGCCGTTTCTTCGGGCAGCTTCGAGGTGTCAACCTGCAGCGCCAGGCTGGTCTTGTTGTCGACCAGCACCTGGCCGTTGCTGTAGAGGATTTCGCCCCGCGGCGCGACCACTTTCATCGACCGGGTGCGGTTGTTCTTCGCCTGGGCGAGATTTTCCGCGCCTTCGAGGATCTGCAGGTCCCAGAGGCGGAAGAAGAGGATCGCGAAGAGCGCCACGGCGACGCCGCCGACGACGGCGATCCGCAGCGCCATGCGGTTGGGCCTGGCCCGGTCCTCCGGTCGCAGGTACATGAGTCCCTACGCTCCCAGCACCGTCGGTCGTCGGGTGCGCCGCACCGTCGCCTCGTCGACCAGCGCCGGGCGCACCAGGCGCCGCATGCCGACGTAGATCGCCCAGCCGAGGAAGAAGGCGAAGACGGTCTTGACCAGGATGTCGCGGAGGACGAGGACGCTGACGTCGGTGTGGATGCCGAACATCGCCTCGACCGCGCCGAAGCCGAGCTCGGCGAAGAGCGTCAGCACGGCGCAGAGGAGCGGCGCGACGAGGCGGCTGTGGATCTCGAAGCGCTCGCGGAAGGTGCCGGCGGCGAAGCCGACCGCGATCAGCACCAGGGAGGCGCCGCCGAGCGGCTGGATCAGGAGGCAGTCGAGGAGGAAGCCGATCGCGAAGCCGGAGACGGCGCCGGTGAGGCTGCCGCCGAGCAGGCCGAGGACGACGACCAGCGCCGGGAGGATGTCCGGACTGACGTGGAACAGCTGCACCTGGGAGAAGAAGGTCAGCTGCAGGAGCACGCCGAGCAGGCCGACGACGATCAGGCGGGCGACGATTTTCGGCGTCAGGATCACTTGCGTTCTCCTCCCGTCAGCACCTGCAACGTGTTGAGGTTGCGGAGTTCGGCGAAGGGACGCACGATCGCCTGTTCCTGGGCCTCCTGTTCGAAGATCGAGGCCTTGGCGATTTCGCCGACCGGGATGTTGGGCGGGAAGCGCGCTTCGACTTCTTCGTCGTGCCAGCCCGCGGTGACCACCTTTTCGCCCTTGTGGACGTGCTTGTCGGCGTTGAAGAAGCCGAGCACGAGGCGGTTCGGTTCGCCGACCGTCGCCTTGGCCAGCGCCAGCACCCCGGCCGGCACGACCCGCACCGAGATGCGGCTCGAGTGGTCGGAGATCAGCCTCACCTTCGAGGCGCCGGGGGTCACCGCGTTCACTTCGCCGACCAGGCCGTCGCCGTCGATGACGGCGTCGTGCACCTTCACCCCGTCGCCCGAGCCGACGTCGATCATCACGTCGGTGAACCAGACGGTCGGCGAGAGGCCGATCACGTGCCCGGTCACCCGGCCGTATCCGGACGGAATCGCGCCCGATTTGTCGAGTTTCAGCAGCGCCCGGAATTCTTCGTTTTCGGCGATCGCCGCCTGGCCGCCGACGACTTCCTTGCGCAGCGCCCGGACTTCTTCTTCGAGCCGGTGGTTCTTGCCCCGCGCGTCGAAGGTTTCGTCGACCCAGTTGATCAGGTCGCGGGCGGGCTTGAGGGCCCGGTCGAGGACCGAGGAGATCGGGGCGAAGACGGCCGTCACCCCACGCTGGATGCCGTTCGAGCCCTGGCCGTAGGTGAGCGTCAGCAAGGCGAACGAACCGACGATCAGCAGGGCGAGCACGGCCCTACGGCGGCGAACTTGTTTGCGGTACACGTGGAAGACCCAGGTTGAGTGTGGTTGCTGAGACGCGGATGAGCGCCGCCGTGTCAGACACGCCGGCGCTCCACCGTGCCGTTCCTGCCGCTGCGGTGGATCGCCTCGAACTCCTCGAGCGAGATGCCCGAGCCGACGGCCACGCAGGTGAGGGGCGACTCTGCCAGTTGGCATGGCATCTGGCACTCGTCGTGGAGCCGCTGCTCCAGTCCTTGCAGCAGCGAGCCGCCGCCGGCGAGGGTGATGCCGCGGTCCATGATGTCGCCGGCCAACTCGGGCGGCGTCTGGTCGAGCGTCTCCTTGACCGCGGCGACGATGTGGCCGACCGGCTCCTCGAGCGCCTGGCGGACCTCCTCGGAGGTCAGTTCGACCGTTTTCGGCAGGCCGCTGACGAGGTCGCGGCCGCGGATCTCGGTGCGGATCTCGGTGGGCAGCGGCGCCGCCGAACCGGCCTCGAGCTTGACCTCCTCGGCGGTCTGCGCGCCGATCGCCAGTTTGTAGGTGTTTTTGCAGTGGGCGACGATCGCCTCGTCGAGCTCGTCGCCGCCGACCCGGATCGACTGCGAGACGACGATGCCGCCGAGGCTGATCACGGCGACCTCGGTGGTGCCGCCGCCGATGTCGACGATCATCGACCCGGTCGGCTCGGCCACCGGCAGGCCGGCGCCGATCGCCGCCGCCATCGGCTCCTCGATCAGGTACGCCTGGCGGGCGCCGGCCGAGAGGCAGGCCTCCTCGACCGCGCGCTTCTCGACCCCGGTGACGCCCGAGGGCACGCAGACGACGACGCGCGGATGGGCGAAGCGATTCGAGTGGACCGACTGGATGAAGTGCCGGAGCATCTGTTCGGTCACCTCGAAGTCGGCGATCACGCCGTCCTTCAGCGGCCGGATCGCGGTGATGTTGCCGGGCGTGCGGCCGATCATCCGCTTGGCCTCGACGCCGACAGCGTGGACCTGGCCGGTTTTCGAGTCGATCGCGACCACCGAGGGCTCGGAGAGCACGATCCCCCGCCCCCGCACGTAGACCAGCGTGTTGGCCGTGCCGAGATCGACCGCCATATCGCGCCCGCCGAGGCGGAAGATGCGGCTCAACCAACTCATATTTCAGTCCAGAGAGGAACCAGGATGACCTCCATCGAGTGACCGGAACGCCCCATGATTCCAAACGCGCCTAATCGGACCGTGATCGATCTACGCACCGCAGGAATTCCCTCGCCCCCGGGATAAACGCCTGCTCACACGGCGCTTGCGGGGCGCTTAAAACCGCGTTGCAATGCGGGGTGGGTGGGCGGGGCAAGCCGGCGCCCGGGGGTGGGTGGCCGGGTGGCCGGTGGCTTGCGGCCGTCCGAGGTGCGCCCGGCCATCTCGGTGGCGACCCTGGCAGGTTGAGGCCGCCGCCGAGATGGCCGGGTCCGTGGGGAGAGGTGCGAGGGTTCGTGACGTGGGCGGGGACGTGCGGGTCGTGCGCCGGGCGGACGTGCGCGTCCCGTGGGGAAGAAGCGCATGATCCGCCACGAAGACGCAGGTGCCGTGACGAAGACCCATGAGACGTCACGCCTCCTCCCGACTTCCCGGGACCCGGCCGTCAACCTGTCGCCATTGGTAGCCCTGTGGGCTACCAAAGGCGATAGGTTGCGTCCCGCACCCGGCGAAGGCGAC
This sequence comes from Solirubrobacterales bacterium, assembly GCA_035547715.1. Lineage (GTDB taxonomy): Bacteria > Actinomycetota > Thermoleophilia > Solirubrobacterales > 70-9 > VAYN01. Next base: position 138 of record DASZUH010000236.1, on the reverse strand, counting down.
CGAAGGCATGAGGAGCCGTGACGAATCCGGCAGAAGGGTGACGGGAGCGTGGAGTTCCTCCCGTCCCCGTGACGCCTTCCCGAACGCCCGCCCGTCGGCCTGCCGGGGAAGGCGGTCTCGGCGCAGGCTCCGTGACGA
>DASZUH010000235.1:0-19597 GCA_035547715.1 Solirubrobacterales bacterium | reverse complement strand
CCGGGCACGTCGGGGACGGTGAAGGATTTGTCGGCGACGCCGGCTTCGATGGCGGTCTCGAAGACGATGGTGAAGCGGTGGCGCATCGCTTTCAGCTCCGGGCGGCGCTCCCGGGGCAGGGCGTCGAGCTCATACTGGACGACCTTGGCGAGGCGGTGGTTACGGGCGTGCCAGGCGGCGAAGCTCGCGACCATGGCGGTGATGCGCTGTTCGGGGGCGGCCTCCCGGGCGGCGGCTCCTTCGAGAGCGTGAAGGGCGCTCTCGTGGCCGAGCTTGCTGATCGTGAAGAGAAGCTCCGCTTTGGAGGGGAAGTGAACGTAGACGGCTGCCGGACTGAGCCCGACGCGGTTGGCGATATCCCGGGTGGTCGTGCCGTAGAAGCCTTTTTCGGCGAAGCATTCGACCCCCGCCATCGCCAACTCCCGGGCCTTGGGGGCGTCGAGGCTCTCGAAGAGGGTCGATTCGTCCTGGGTCCGCGGCACCGACCGATCCTAAAGTCACGTCGGCGGGTCAGCGGGGGTCGCCGAGGCCGAGGTCGCGGCCGATGACCTCCTTCATGATCTCGTTCGAGCCGGCCCAGACCTTGGTGACGCGAGCGTCGGTCCAGGCGCGGGCGACGTCGTACTCTTCCATGTAGCCGTAGCCGCCATGGAGCTGGACGCAGGTGTCGATGACCTGGTTCTGGACCTCGGCGCTCCACCACTTCGCCTTCGCCGCGTCGATCGGGTCGAGGCGGCCGGCGACGTGTTCGGCGAGGCAACGGTCGGCGAAGGCGAAGGCGACGTCGATCGCGGTGCTCGCCTCGGCGAGCGCGAAGCGGCTGTTCTGGAAGGTGCCGATGGGCCGGCCGAAGGCACGCCGCTCCCGCACGTAGGTGAGCGTGGTGTCGAGGGCGGCGGCGGCGTGGCCGAGGTTGGCGAAGGTGGCGCTGAGCCGCTCCTGCGGCAGGCGCTCCATCATGTAGGCGAAGCCCTTGCCGATCTCGCCCAGGAGCGCCGCGGCCGGTAGGCGGACGTCCTCGAAGAAGAGCTCGGCGGTATCGGCCTCGGGCTGGCCGACCTTCTTCAGCGGCTCGCCCTGGGTGAAGCCCGGCGTCCCCTTGTCGACCGCGAACAGGGAGATGTCGGTGCGCTTCTGGCCGGTCCGCGCCGCGAGTATCACCAGGTCGGCCAGGGCGCCGTTGGTGATGAACGTCTTGCCGCCGTTCAGGACCCAGCCGTCGCCGTCGCGGGTCGCCGCGGTGCGCAGGGCGGCGAGGTCCGACCCCGCTTCCGGCTCGGTCATCGCGATCGCGGTGACCAACTGGCCGGTGGCGAAGCGGGGAAGCCACCGCTCGCGCTGTCGGGCGTCGGTGAGCTCGAGCAGATAGGGCGCGACGACGTCGGTGTGGATGCCGAACGAGGAGGCGTAGGCGAGGCCTGCCCGCGCCAGCTCCTCGCCCATCACGGCGTTGAAGCGGAAGTCGCCACCGGCGCCGCCCATCTCCTCCGGCAGGGCGACGCCGAGGAGGCCGGCCTGTCCGGCGGCGAGCCAGGCCGAGCGGGAGATCGAGTGCTGCCTGCGGTGTTCCTCGCGATGGGCGACCAGCTCGCGCTGGGCGAACTCACGGACGGACTCGCGAAACCATTCGTGCTCGTCTTCGAAGAGGTCTCGTTTCATGGGGATATATTACTGACTAAGCGCTTAGTCAAAGGAGGAAGGGATGTCCGAAGCAGTCATCGTCGCTGCCGCTCGCTCACCGATCGGCCGCGCGGTCAAGGGGTCGCTCACGGAGATGCGCGCCGACGACCTCGCCACCAAGATCGTCGGCGCGGCCCTTGCGCAGGTCCCGCAGCTCGACCCGAAGGAGATCGACGACCTCCACCTCGGCTGCGGCGAGCCCTATGACGAGCAGGGCGGCAACCTGGCGCGCCGGGTCGCGGTGCAACTCGGCCTCGACGGCTTGCCCGGCACGACCGTCAACCGCTACTGCTCCTCGAGTCTGCAGACGACGCGGATGGCGATGCACGCGATCCGGGCCGGTGAGGGCACCGCCTTCATCTCGGCCGGCGTCGAGTGTGTCTCCCGCTATGCCGACCCGCTCGCCGGTGGGGCCACTCCTGACGAGTACAAGAACCCTGGCTTCGCCGATGCCGTCGCCCGTACCGAACGGACCGCGCAGACCAACGTCACCTGGAGCGATCCGCGCGCGGTCGGCGCCCTTCCCGACGTCTACATCGGCATGGGTCAGACCGCCGAGAACGTGGCTACCGCCCGCGGTATCACTCGCGAGGAGCAGGACCGCTTCGCGGTCCGCAGTCAGCAGCGCGCCGAGGCGGCGATCGCCGACGGCTTCTTCGCCCGCGAGATCACCCCGGTCGAGCTCCCCGACGGCGGCACCGCCGACTCCGACGACGGCCCCCGGCCCGGCACCACCTATGACAAGGTCGCCGGCCTGAAGCCGGTCTTCCGCGAGGACGGCACGGTCACCGCCGGCAACGCCTGTCCGCTCAACGACGGTGCCGCCGCACTGGTGGTGATGAGCGACGACCGTGCCCGAGAGTTGGGCATCGAGCCGCTCGCCCGGATCGTCAGCACGGCGGTCTCCGGCCTCTCACCCGAGATCATGGGCCTCGGCCCGGTCGAGGCGAGTCGCCGCGCTCTGGAGTTGGCCGGGATGACGATCGACGACGTCGACCTCGTCGAGATCAACGAGGCCTTCGCGGTTCAGGTGGTCGCCTCGGCCCGTGACCTCGGCATCGGTGAGGAGAAGCTGAACGTGCACGGCGGCGCGATCGCGCTCGGCCATCCCTTCGGCATGACCGGAGCCCGGATCGCGACGACCCTGATCAACGGCCTGCGCAGCCGCGACGGCGAGATCGGCCTGGAGACGATGTGCGTGGGCGGCGGCCAGGGGATGGCGATGATTCTGGAGCGTCTTTCATGACCGCGCCGGAGGCAACGCGCGTCCTGCGCATCGACGACCTCGCGGCCCAGGCAGGCGAGTCGCTCGGCACCGGCCCGTGGCGGACGGTCAGCCAGGCGGACATCGACGGCTTCGCCGACATCACCGGCGACCACCAGTGGATCCACGTTGATCCCGTGCGGGCGGCGACCGGTCCGTTCGGCGGCACGGTCGCGCACGGATTCCTCACCCTGTCCCTCTGCGCGGTGATCCTCGACGAGGTCCTCTCGGTCGAGGACGCGGCGATGACCGTCAACTACGGCCTTGAACGGGTCCGCTTCCCGAGCCCCGTACACGCCGGATCCGAGGTGCGCGGCGCGGTCGAGCTGGTCTCGGCCGAGCCGCTCGAGGGCGGCGTCCAGGCGATCCTGCGCGTCACGATCGAGACCCGCGGCGCCACGAAGCCGGCCTGCGTCGCCGATTGCGTCATCCGTTTCTACAGGGCATCCAAGGAAGAGGAGGGATCGTGAGCAGCAATTTTGGCCTGCAAGACCAGACCGTGATCATCACCGGCGGCGCCCGCGGCATCGGCAGGGCGACGGCGGGGCGCTTCGCCGAGGCCGGCGCCACCGTCTTCATCGTCGACACCGACGCCGAGGCACTCGAGGCCGCCGCTCGCGAGGTCGGGGCGATCCCCCGGGTCGCCGACGTCACCGATACCGCGCAGGTGGAGGCGGTCGTCGCCGCGGCGGTCGCGGAGACCGGTCGGATCGACGTCCTCTTCAACAACGCCGGCCTGCTCCGCGACAAGATGCTCTGGAAGCTCTCCGATGAGGACTGGGACCTGGTCGTCGACATCAGCCTCGGCGGCACCTTCCGCTTCACCCGCGCCTGCGTGCCCCACTTCCGCGAGCGGAACTACGGCCGCGTCATCAACGTCACCTCCTACACCGGCCTCCACGGCAACATCGGACAGGCCGCCTACGGCGCGGCCAAGGCGGGCGTGATCGGCTTCACCAACACCGCCGCCAAGGAGCTGGGACGGTTCGGCGTCACCGTCAACGCGATCTCGCCGAACGCGATGACGCGGATGGTCGAATCGATCCCGGAGGGGCACCGCCAGGAGCTCGAGACACAGATCCCCCTCGGCCGCTGGGGCGAGCCGGGGGAGATCGCGGGGACCGTTCTCTTCCTCGCCTCGCCGGAGGCCGGCTACATCACCGGCACGGTGGTGCGGGTCGACGGCGGCATCGCGATCTGAGCGCCAGGGCGGGCGCGCCGCGCGTGGGTCGCCGGCGCGCCCTCAGCCCTGGTACTCGCCGCCGTCGACGTCGATCGCCTGACCGTTGATGCCCCGCCCGAGGGGCGAGGCGAGCAGCAGCGCAACGTGGGCCACCTCGGCCGGATCGACGAGCCGGCGTTGGGGGGTGAGGAGCGCCCGTCGCGCCGCTTTCCGGTCACGGCCGGTGACGGCGACGATGTTGTCGATCGTCGCCGCGGTCATCGGCGTGTCGACGTAGTGGGGGCAGATGCAGTTGAAGGTCACCCCGCTCGCCGCGTACTCGACGGCAAGCGACCGGGTCATCCCGAGCAGCGCGTGCTTGCTCGCGGTGTAGGCGCTGACGTAGGCGAAGCCGCGCCGCGCCGCAAGCGAGGCGATCCCGATCACCGTCCCGGCGCCGCGCTCGAGCATCCCGGGCAGGGCCGCCCGGGTCAGCCACAAGGGCCCTTCCACGTTGATCGCCATCGTCCGCCGCCAGAGCTCGGTGTCGGTCGCCAGGAAAGGGCTCGACTCGGCGACGCCGGCGTTGTTGACGAGGATGTCGAGCCGACCGGCCTCGCGCTCGGCGGCGGCGATGGCAGCGGCGCAGGCGTCCTCATCGGTGACGTCGAGCGGCACCGCCACCGCCCCGTCGCCGCACTCGGTGACCACCTCGTCGAGCTTGTCGACGCCGCGGGCGGCGACGAAGACGACGGCGCCGGCACGGCTCAGGGCCAGCGCGATCGCGCGGCCGATGCCCTGGCCGCCGCCGGTGACGAAGCCGACCTGACCCTCCAGCGGCCGACCCTCCATCGAGCTCAGCCCTCGTCGGCGAGGAGGCGGAAGCCGATCAGGGTGGCGCCATCGGCGCCCTCGTAGGGGACGAGCTCGACCGGAGCCCCGGTCGCCGGCTCCTTGTCGCCATCGAGCAGCCGGCCCATCGCCCGACCGCCATGATCGAGGTCGACGGCGAGGATCGTGTACGGCGTCTCGGCGGCGAACTCGGGGTCGAGGGTCATGTGCACGACCACCCAGGAGTAGACGCTCCCGCGCCCCTCGTCGGCCTCGAGGTCGACCTGGTCGCCGCCGCACCAGGGGCAGCGGGGGAGCGGCGGAAAGAAGCCCTTGCCGCAGCTCCGGCAGCGCGGCAGCCGCGGTTCGCTCGACACCAGCGCCCGCCAGAACTCCTCGCTGTCGAGGTCGGTCCCGGCCGGCAGGCGCACGTCGCTCATCGATCGACCCCGATCACCAACGCGGAGCCGTCACCCAGTCCGCCCGAGGTGACGAGGCAGGTTTCGGCGTCCTCGACCTGGCGCTCGCCGCAGCGTCCCTGTATCTGCAGCGCGCCCTCGGCGACCGAGTTCATCCCGTGTAGGTAGCCCTCGCAGAGGAGGCCGCCGTTGGTGTTCAGCGGCAGCTCGCCGCCGAGCCTGGTCGCCCCGGAGCGGATGAATTCACCGCCGTCGCCGCGCCCGGTAAGCCCGAGGCCCTCGAGCCCGATCAGGACGGTGCCGCTGAAGCAGTCGTAGATCTGCGCCACGTCGACGTCTTTGGGCCTGATCCCGGCGCCTTGCCAGAGCCGGTCGGCGAGGACCGCGTGGCAGTTGCGGCTGTAGTCGTCCCAGAAATGGGGGTCGGCGATGTCGAGTCCGGCGCCCGGCCCGGTGGTCCAGGCGGCGCCGCGCAGTACGGCGGGGGGGAGGTCGAGCGACCGCGCCCGCTCGAGCGAGGTGACGACGAGCGCGCAGGCCCCGTCGACCTCGATCGTGCAGTCCACCGTCCGGTAGGGCTCGACCACCCACGGCGCGGCGAGGTATTCGTCGAGGTCGAGCGGCCGGCGCCGCACCGCCCGCTCGTTCAGCGCCGCGTATTCGCGCTGCGCCATCACCACCGCGGCGAGGTCCTCCTCGCCGCCGCCCGTCTCCTCGAGGAAGCGCCTCGCCCACATCGCCATGTACTGGACGTACTCGGTGAAACCGATCGGGTAGCGGTACTGGCCGGTCAAGGCCTCGAAGCGTTCGGAGCCGATCCGCACCCCGCTGCGCCCGCGCAGCGCGCGGTAGACGAGGACCACGTCGGCGAGGCCGGCGTCGACCGCAAGCGCCGCGTTCATCACCGCGAAAGAGGGCGCCTGGCCGCCGAGGTTGAGGTCGAGGGCGTACCCGAGCTCACCGGTCGCCAGGGCGGTGGCGACCGCCTGACAGGGGACCGAGTCGGAGAAGAGGCTGAAGCTGACGATCCCGTCGACGTCGGCCGGGGTCAGGCCGCAGTCCGAAAGGGCGTTCACACAGGCGGTCGACGCCAGCCCGAGGATCGATTCATCGGATTCCCGGCTGAGCTCACTGAACCCGACGCCGGAGATCGCCGTCCTTCCCAAGAACGATGGCGCCGTACTGGACATTCCGAAACTCCTTTCAATATTAGGCGTCTAGTAATATCATTTCTCGAAAAGAGCTTCAGCTAATTGCGGGTCTTCGTCTGGGACGTGATGGGCCGATGCGGAAAGCCGGACGGAGCTTCCGACCGCTTTGAGTAATCTCCGCGTCTGAACCGACCGAGCGGGCGGGCACCCAGTTGTGGGAGGTATTCGTGGCGAGCGCATTGACCAAGGCATTTGAAGTGGTGAAGACCCTTCGCCGAACCTCCACGCCGATGAGCCTCACGGCGATCGCGTCGGAGACCGGGATCTCTCCCAGCACCGCCCACTCCGTGCTCGGCGAGATGCTCGCCCAGGGCGTGGTCAGCCAGGACAAGGACAAGCGCTACCGCACCGGGCCGGCGCTCTATTACTGGGGCTCCTCCTTCGCCCGCAACACGCCGATCTACCGGACGCTCTGGCGCGAGATGGTCGATATCAGCAACGAGCTTTCCGTGGTCGGCGTGATCGCCGTCCCCTGGGACGACCACCACCTGATCCTGCAGGCGAACCACTCGGAGGGAGCGGGGATCGGCGTCGCCTTCGGCGGCCGGGTGCCGCTCGACGCCGGCTCCTGGGGCAAGGCCTTCTACGCCTGGTCGGACGCGCCGCTGCCCAAGCAGCTGACCCGCTACACGCCGCGGACGATCGAGGATCCGAACGTCTACGCCGAACACGTCGAGGAAGCCAGGCAGCTCGGTTACGCGACCGACCACCAGGAGTTCGACGACGGCTTCGAAGGCGTCGCCAGCGGGGTCACCAGCGAGCGCGGATACGAGGGGCTCGGCTCGTTCCTCGCCCCGGCCGACCGGATGCAGGAACTGACGCCGGAGGCGGTCGGCCTTCGCCTCGCCGAGGCCACTTCGCGGGCTTCCTTCTCGCTCGGCGACCCCGGTCGCCTGCGCCTCGTCGGCTCCGAGTAGTCGAGCCGCGCACGCGGCCACCCCGGCGAGTCAGCTCGCCGAGCCGAGGGAGGTTGCGCCTGCGTGCGTCCGGCGTTCTGCTGAAAGTCGAAGCCATCTTCGGTATGCTGAAACCAAGATCGGAAATCTCGGTAATGGTTTCCGAGTTTGGGAAAAGCAAGGAGAGGAACTTCGATGGCCCGTCCTTGGGAGACGCCACTCGTCCACGATCGGATCGCCATCACCGGCGGCGGGTCCGGGATCGGCCGCGGGGTCGCGATCGAGCTCGCCTCGCTGGGCGCGACGGTCTACGTGCTCGGTCGCCGGCAAGAGCCGCTGGAGGAGACCGCGGCGGGGGCGACCGACGGCCGGATCGTCCCGGTCACCTGCGACACCACCGACGCGGCCCGGGTCGACGAGGCCTTCGCCGCGATCGAGGCGGACGGCGGTCCGGTCAGAGCGCTCGTCCACGGCGCCGCCAACGTCGAATACAAGCGCGGTCGCGATATCACCGACCAAGGCTTCCGCGACGTGGTCGAGTCGACGCTGGTCGGTGCCTTCACCGTCGTCTCCCGCTGGGCCCGGCCCCTGCTCGAGGGCGGCCTTGACGGTATCGGCGTCACCCTGACCAGCGCGATGGCGACCAAGGGAACCCCCGGCGTCGCCCACTCCTCGGCCGGCAAGGCGGGGACCGAGGCGATGGTCAAATCGCTCGCCCGCGAGTGGGGCCGGGACGGGATCCGCCTGAACGCCGTCGGCCCCGGCTTCTTCCCGGTCGAGCGGACGCGGGCGATGTTCGAGCCGGGCGCCTCAGGCGCGGCGATCGTCGACCAGACCGCGCTCGGTCGGGTCGGCGAGCTGCCGGAGATCGTCGGGCCGATCGTCTTCCTGCTGACCGCCGCCGCCTCCTACATCACCGGCATCACGCTGATTCCGGACGGCGGTTTCACGCTGCCCCCGGACGTCTTCCCGACCTACCGCTTCGAGGGGTCGGAACCGGGCCGACGTTGATCGCCCCCATCCCGGTGCACCCACGAACCTCGATCGACAAAGAAAGCGAACATTGACCGACACCGACGACAGCATCGACGCGGCCGCCCAGACCGCCCTCACCTCGGAGGCCGATTCGCCGGTCCTGATCGAGTTGATCGATCTCGACGGCGAGGACCGGGTCGCGATCCTGACCCTGAATCGGCCGGAGGCGCTGAACGCGATCACCTGGGAGATGATCAAAGTGCTGGAGCGCCGGCTGCAGGCGGTCGACGCTGATCCCGATGTACGGGCCGTGCTGATCACCGGGGCCGGCCGCGCATTCTCGGCGGGCGGCGACCTGAAGGGCTACGTCGAGTTGCAGCGCGACCCGGTCGGCTTCCCCGCCTTCGTCGACGACCTGATGCGGACCTTCGCCGGGATCCGACTGATGACCAAGCCGGTGATCGCCCTCGTCAACGGGGTCACCGTCGCCGGTGGGCTGGAGCTGTTGCTCGGCTGTGATTTCGCCTGGGCCGGCGCCTCGGCACAGATCGGCGACGGTCACCTGAACTACGGCCAGATGGGCGGCGGCGGCGTGCTCTCGATGCTGCCGCGCAGCATCCGGCCGGCGCTGGCACGCGAACTGCTCTTCTCGGCCCGGCTCCTGAGCGCCGACGAAGCCTTCGCCTTCGGCCTCGTCAACCGGGTGCTCCCCGACGACGAGCTGCTTGCCGCCGGCATCGAGTTCGCTCGCGATGTCGCCAAGAAGAGCCCGACCGCGATCGCCAACGCCAAGTACGTGATGAACGCGGGTCTCGCCGATGGCACCGGCGTCGACGAGACGCTCCGCCTGGAGCGCGAGCGCAACTCGCTCTACTGCCTTACCCTCCCCGACTCGCACGAGGGCCTCGCTGCCTTCGGCGAGAAACGTACTCCGGTCTTCCGGCGGCACGGCTCATGACCATCGGGTCCGAGCCCACCGCCGACCCCACCCTCGCGCACCTGCGCGAGTGCCTGGAGCGCGAGCTCGACGCGATCAGCGGCGGCAGGCTGGGGGAGGCGACGACGCCGGAGCCGTTCGGGGAGGGCCACTCGGGCTTCACCTACGCGACGACGATCACCGATGGCGCCGGGACGCGCGACCTCGTCCTGCGCCTTTCGCCGCCGGGCGCGCGGATCAGCGGGCCGGCCGACGTCGGCAGGCAGGGCCGGATCATGCGCTCGCTCGCCGCGAGCGGGGTGCCGGTCCCGGCGGTGATCGCCTGCTCCAGCGAACCGGCGATCGACGGCCGCTCCTACATGCTGGTCGAGCGTGTCGCCGGTGTCGACCACGCCGAGGCGCTCGCCGTCACCTCGGCCGCCGCGGTGGCGGAGGCGGCGCTCGGCGTGTGTCGCGCGCTGGCCGCAGTCGTCCCCGGGCGCGAGGCCTTTGGCGACGCCCCCACTTCGGTGCCGACCGCCGAGCTCTCGCGTTGGGACGACCTGCTCGGGCGCTGCTCCCCGGCGGTGGAGGCGTCCGGAAGGCGGCTCGGCTCGGCGCTCCTCGCCGCCGCGCCCGAGAGGCGCGAGGCATCCATCTTCCACGGCGACTTCCACTACGGGAACCTGCTCTTCGGGCGCGACTCAAGCGACGTCGTCGCGGTTCTCGATTGGGAGCTCGCCGGGACCGGCGCAGCCGCCTGGGACCTTGGCAGCCTCATCGTCGCCACCCTGCGCCGTCGCTACGAACCGCGGGAGCCGAACTCGATGGGCGGCCCCGACGTCTCGCCGGCCTGGCTCGCCGCCGCCTACGGCGTCGACGCCGAGGAAGGCGCCTGGTTCGCGGCAGCCGCCTGCCTCAAGTACACGGCGATCATCGGCTTCAACCTCGAACTGCACCGCGGCGGTAAGCGCGAGGATCCCGAGTACGCGCGGTTGCTGGAGACGCTCGACGGGCTGCCACGCGATGGCCTCGCCTTGTTGCGCGACGGGCTGCCCGAGCGGGTGGAGCGGGGATGACGCGCCCGGTGAACACGGTGACCACGCCGCAGCGGCGCGACGCGTACCTCGGCGCCGGGACCTGGGACGGCACGACCCTGCCGCAGCGCGTCGCCCGCCACGCCGCCGAGCGTGGGACGGGCCTTGCCGTCGTCGACCTGCGCGGCGGACGGACTCGCAGCTGGACCCAGCTTTGGGAGGGGGCGCGGCGCGTCGCCGGCTTCCTCCGCTCGGTCGGCGTGCGGCCGGGGGACGTCGTCTCGGTGCAGCTGCCGAACTGGTACGAGACCGTGGTCGTCGACCTCGGCGTGCTCACCGCCGGGGCGGTTCTCAACCCGCTGCTCCCCATATATAGAGAGCGGGAGCTGCGCCACGTCCTCGGCACCAGCGAGGCCCGCGTCCTCGTCACCCCGGTGACCTACCGCGGCTTCGACCACGCCGGGCTCGCCGAGACCCTGCGGGAAACCGTCCCCACGCTCGAACACACACTCGCGATCGACGATCCGGACGGGAACGCCGACGCGTTCGCGTCCTGGCTCGGCGAGCAGTCCGGGCTCGATCTCGATCCGACCGCCGACCCGCCCGCCCCGGCCGAGGCGGTCAGCGAGCTGATCTTCACCTCGGGAACCGAGGCGCAGCCGAAGGCGATCATGCACACCGAGCAGACCGCCAACTTCAGCGTGCGCACGATCCACGCCTCGCTGGGCATGAACGCCGACGACGTGGTCTGGATGCCGTCGCCGATCGGCCACTCGACCGGCTTCAACTTCGGCGTCCGCCTGGCGCTCTACCACGGGCTGCCGCTGGTGTTGCAGGACCGTTGGGACGCGACGGTGGCCGCCGACCTGATCGAGGGCTGCCGCTGTACCTACACGATGGCGGCGACCACCTTCGTCAACGACCTGGTCCATTCGGATGCGGCCCGCGCCCGTGACCTCTCGACGATGCGGCTCTTCACCTGCGGTGGTGCCCCGGTGCCGGCCGAGGTGGTCGAGGCGGCCGGGCGCATGGGGATCACCGTCCTGCGCCTCTACGGCTCGACCGAGGCGCTGGTGGTGACCTGCGTCCGTCCCGGCAGCGCCGCGGAGAAGGTGATCGGGACCGACGGCCGACCCCTCGACGACATCGAGATCGAGGTCCGCGACGACGACGGCCGCGCCGTGATCGGCGAGCCGGGGGAGATCTGGGTGCGCGGCCCGAACACCAGCGTCGGCTTCTTCGTCGACCCCGAGCGCACCGCGCAGACCTACGAGGCGAGCGGCTGGGTGCGCTCCGGGGACATCGGTGTGCACGACGAGGATGGCTTCCTGACGATCGTCGGCCGCAAGAAGGAAATCATCATCCGCGGTGGCCTCAACATCGCCCCGCGCGAGATCGAGGACGTCGTCGGGCTCCATCCGGCCGTTGCCGACGTCGCCGTGGTCGGGCTCTCGAGCGAGCGCCTCGGCGAGCAGACCTGCGCCTGCGTGGTGCTGCGCGACGGCGCCGAGCCGATCGGGCTGGCGGAGCTCGTCGCCTTCCTCAAAGAGCAGGGTCTGGCCGCCTACAAGCTGCCCGAGCGACTCGAGCTCCTCGAGGCGCTGCCGCGGACCTCGAGCGGCAAGGTGAAGAAGTTCGAGATCGTCGCCGAGATCGCCACACGCTGAAGACGCTTCTAGTTTCACCGAATTCATTTCCAAATTTACGAATCATGTTTCAGAAATTGCCGGATCTCTGCTACATTTCCCGAATTCAAATCGAAGGATTTGAGCCCGACCAGGCGCCGTACGGGAAGCGGCACTGACCGAGAGAGGCTGGAGGAGGAGCGATGCAACAAGGCCGTGCCGGAGTCGACGTGGGTGGGACCTTCACCGACGCCGTGTATCTAGAAGACGACGGCACCATCCGTCGGGCCAAGGTCCTCACCACCGCCGACGACCAGTCGGTCGGCACCGTCCAGGCGCTCGGCCAGGTGGTCGAGGACCCGACGACACTCTCCTCCTTCCACCACGGCTACACGGTCGGCATCAACGCGGCCCTGACCCGCAGCGGCGCGAAGACCGGCCTGCTGCTCACCGCCGGCCACCGTGACCTGCTCGACCACGGCCGCCTCTGGCGCCCGTTCGACGAAGCGCTCTACGACCCGACCTGGCAGCGCCCCCACGAAGCGAACCCGGTCGTCGAACGGCGCCACCGCCGTGAGGTCAGCGAGCGCGTGCGCGAGGACGGCGAGGTCCTGGTCGAGCTGGACGAGGCGGCGACCCGGCGCGAGGTCGAGTTCCTGCGCGACGAAGGCGTCGAATCGATCGGCATCAGCTTCATGCACGGCCACGAGCATCCGGCCCACGAGGCGCGGGTGCGGGAGATCGTCAAGGAGGTGATGCCGGAGGCCTACGTCCAGTCATCGGACATCTGGCCGGTCTCCGGCGAGTTCACGCGCGCCTTCGTCGTCGCGCTCGACGCCTACACCGGCCCGCCGGTGGTGCGCTACCTCGGGCGTCTCGAAGAGCGGCTCGCCACCGAGGGCTTCGAGGTCGGCATCGAGGTCATGCAGATGAACGGCGGACTGCGCTCCAGCACCACGGTGCGCAAGATGCCGGTCGCGACCCTGCAGTCGGGCCCGGTCGCCGGCCTGCTCGGCGCCCAGTTCTACTCGCGCGAGCTGCTCGGCCGGCGCAGCCTCGTCTGCCTCGACATCGGCGGCACCAGCAGCGACCTCGGCGTGATCCGCGACGGCGACGCCGAGGTGACCAACGACTGGGAGCTCGAGCACGCGATTCCGCTGGCGATCACGACCCTCGACGTGCGCAGCATCGGCGCCGGCGGCGGCAGCCTGATCCAGGTCGACACGGTCGGCTCGTTGCGGGTCGGTCCCGAGTCGGCGGGCTCCAAACCGGGCCCCGCCTGCTACGGCCTCGGCGGCACGCAGCCGGCGATGAGCGACGCCTACGTGGCGATGGGCCTTTTACAGCCGAACCTTTTCCTCGGCGGTGAGATGACCCTCGATCGCGACCGCGCGCACGAGGCCCTCGCCTCGGTCGGCGACCGGATCGGGATGAGCGTCACCGACCTCGCCCAGGGCGCCTGGGACATCATGAACACCAACATCGCCGCCGCGATCCGGGGGATGACGATCAACCGCGGTCTCGATCCGCGCGAGTGCTCGCTCTTCCCCTACGGCGGCGCGGGCGCGATGCACGCGGTCTCGGTGGCGCGCGAGCTGGGGATCCCGGAAGTGACGGTCCCGTACTTCCCGGGCGGCTTCTCCGCCTTCGGGATGATCGTCTCGCGCAAGCGGGTCGAGTACTCGACCGCCGCGATGAAGCCGGTCGGCCGGCTCGGCGTCGACGGGATCAACGAGATGATCGACGAGCTCAGCGAGCGCTGCCGCGATGACCTGCGCTCCCAGGGCGTGCCGGAGCAGGAGATAAGGCTTTCGGTGGCCTACTACGGGATGTACTCGGGCCAGAGCTGGGACAGCCGGGTGCCGCTCGGCAAGGAGCGGCTCGAGCCGGGCGACCTCGCCGCGCTCGAAGAGGGCTTCCACGACTTCTACGACGACCGGTTCGGCTACCGCGCCCCGGAGATCCCGATTGTGATCGCCTCGGTCTCGGTGACCGGCTTCGGGCCGCCGCCGACGGTGGTCCTGCCGGAGGCGGTCGGCGAGGGCGCCGACCTTGCCGCCGCCGTGGTCCAGACCGGGACGCTGCACATGGACCGCCGCGAATACACCGACGTTCGCTACTACGACCGCGGTCTCCTTCCGGTCGGGGCCGAGATCGAGGGGCCGGCGGTGATCGACGACAAGCTGGGGACCATCGCCGTCAACGCCGGGGCGCGGGCGCGCGTCGGCGACGCGGGAACCCTCCACATCGACTGCGGAGAGGAGTGATCGACTTGAGCGAGGCGACGCAAACCACAGGAGCGGTGACCGCGGAGGACTTCTTCATGACCGCCGCCGACGTCGAGCGTGAGTACGGCATCGACCTGATCACGGCGGAGACGTTGCGCAACGGTCTGATCGAGGTGACCAGGCACATGTACACGACCCAGCTGCGCAGCTCCTTCTCCAACATCATCCGCGACGCGATGGACTTCGGCGTCTGTCTGCACGTCGTCAACGACGACGGCTCGACCGACCTCGTCGGCATCACCGAGGGCTGCACGCAGTTTGCCTTCACCCATCAGCACCTCGTGAACATGGTGCTCGACGAGTACGGCCTCGAGAACCTCGGCCCGGGGGACACGCTCGTCACCAACGACGCCTACCGCAGCGGGATCCACTTCGGTGACCTCAACTGCCTGCGGGTGATCTTCGACGAGGAGGGCAGGCCCGCCTTCGTCGTCTCCAACGGCGCCCACGTGTTCGACATCGGCGGCCCGGTCCCCGGTGGATTCCACCATCAGGCGACCACCCTCTACGAAGAGGGTCTGCGCGTGCCGCCGATGCTGATCACCACCGACGACACGATCGTGCGCCCGGTGATGAACCTGCTGGTCGAGAACACCCGCAGCCCGTTCCACATGGTCGGCGACGTGAAAGCGATCCTCGGCACGCTGAAAGCGGGCGAAACCCGGGTCCAGAAACTGATCGAGCGCTACGGCTCGAAGACGGTCAAGGCCTCCGCCAACTACGCCCTCGACCTGGCCGAGCGGCGGATGCGCAAAGAGCTCTTCGACGTCCCCGACGGCGACTACACCGCCGAGGAGTGGCTCGACGACGACGGCGTCGTCTTCGAGCCGGTGCACCTCAAGGTGGTCGTCCGGGTGCGCGGCGCACGGGCCGAGATCGACTTCTCGGGGACCGACCGCCAGCCGCTCGGCGCGATCACCACCTGTTGGGAGGACGCCGCCCGCTGCCTGATCGGACCCAAGGTCCTGCTCGATCCACGGCATCCGTGGAACGCGGGCGCGTCGCGGCCGTTCGACGTGCTGTTGCCGGCGGGGTCGGCGGTGATGGCGCTGCCGCCGACCAGTCAGAGCGCGCACGTCGAGATGGGCGCCCACATCGGCTCGCTGATGATCCAGGCGCTCTCGCTGGCCGTCCCCGACCGCGGCATCGCGCCGGACGCGGGCATCACCGGCTCGATCTTCCTCTACGGCACCGACCACCGGCCGGGTCGCGAGGGGATGCCGTTTGGCTCCGCCCACCTGTTCGGCGAGTCGTGGGGCGGCAGCCGCGTCACCGACGGCATCAGCTACTGCTTCACGCCGCTCTACAACTGCCGCTCGATCATCCTCGAGTACGCGGAGAAGGAGTCGCCGATCGTCTTCTGGGAGTTCGGCATCGTGATCGACTCGGCGGGCGCCGGCGAATTTCGCGGCGGCTTCTCGGCGGCGGTCACCTTCGAGGTGCTCGACGAGACCTCGTGCACGCCGATGCTCGACCGCACGCGGCTGCCCTCGGTCGCGGCCAACGGCGGCACCCCGGGGATGACCACCTACGGCCTGCTCGTCGACAAGGACGAGCGCGGCCCGGCGGTCAGCTGGAACGGCATCCTGCCCGCCGACCGGATCCGCGGCCTCTACGGGATCTTCGACGGCGAGGGCCGGCCGAACCCCGAGGACGGTGTCTTCGGCCAGGGCGCCCAGTTCGAAAGCTGCCACGTCGCCGGGCACATCCTCGAGCCGGGCACGATCATGCGGGTAATCGCCGCCTCCGCCGGTGGCTACGGCGATCCGCTCGACCGGGATCCCGCAGCGGTGTTGCGGGATGTCCGCAACGAGCGCGTCTCGATGGCTCAGGCCGACGAGACCTACGGGGTCGTCGTCGACCGCGACACCGGCAGCGTCGACGAGGATGCCACCGAGGCACGCCGGTCGGAACTGCGCGCGGCACGCGGCGATTCGTGGGAGCCGCCGCCGTCCTACTTCAAGGCCTGGCCCCGCAACGCGTCCGAGCAGCGGGAGCTCGTCGCTTCCCTGCTTCCCGCCCGGCGGGTGGAGGCGGCCCGATGAGTCTCGCCGATCGCATCATCTACGAGCGCCCCACCGAGCCCACCCTCGCGGTCGAGAAGGAGCCGGTCGAGGGCGTCACCTGCCCCGAGTGCGGGAGCGACGACGTCCGCCGCTATCCGATCGGCTGGAGCAGGGGCCCGCGCATCGCCACCAAGTGTCAGGTCTGTTACGCGTCGATCTCGGTCGAGCGACCGGGGCCGGACGATGCCTGGCCGCCATTCCGGGCGGTCGCCTACGACTGGGAGGTCTCGGCGGCCGAGCGGCCCAATGCCGACAACCGGAGCAAGGCAGTTGAACCGTAGTACCCAAGGGAACCGACTTCGGCGGAGGGGGCCGGGGCTGGCAAATCTGACGATCGCGCCGCGATCGTCGTAGGAGGAGAGAGGTCCTATATGCGAATCAGTCAGAAGCCCCACCTGTGGCTTGTGGCGCTCGGCGCGATCGTTCTCGCCGTCGGGCTGGCCGCCTGTGGAGGCGGCTCCAGTTCATCGAGTGCGTCGAACGAAGCCGGCTCGTCGAATGAAGGTGGCGGCGAAGAAGCGACCACGGCCAGTTCGACCGAAACCGGAACCGAAGGCGAAGGGATCAGCGGCAAGTCGGTCTGGGTGGTCGGCTGCGCCGACGCGATCCCGTACTGCGCCGGCCAGAACAAGACGTTCGAAGCGGTGCTCGGTGAAGCAGGCGCGGATGTCACCGTGGTGACCAGCCCGTATGAAGCCACCAAGCAGGCGCAGCAGATGGATCAGGCGATCGCCCAGAACGCGGAAGCGATCGTGCTCCAGGCGCTCACGGTGACCCCGATCATCCCGCAGCTGGAGAAAGCGAAAGCAGCCGGGATCCCGGTCTTCCTGATCGACGCGCCGCCGCCGCCGGAACTGCCGGAAGGTCTCTACGCCGCCCACATCGGTGGTGAAAGCGTCGAACAGGGCGAAGCCGCCGCCACCGCGCTGATCAAAGGCATGGAAGAAGCGGGCTCGACCAGCGGCAACGTGATCGTGGTCGGAGGCGCCAGCGCCGACACCACGACCCCGGCCCGGGTCGAAGGGTTCGAAAAAGTGCTCTCCGGCACCTCCTTCAAGGTTGTCGCCGAAGAAGATGCCGAATGGGATCCGGTCAAAGCCGCGACCATCGCGACCCAGCTGCTCGCCAAATACGGCAACAAAGACGGCGGGGTCCAGGGCATCTATGGGATGTCGGGCGACATGGCGGCCTCGATCGCCAAAGCGGCCCAGCAGTCGGGCTACGAAGTCGGCGCCGAAAAGGGCGGCATGGTGGTCGTAGGAAGCAACTGCTCGCCGCGCAGCATTGCCGAGATCAAGGACGGCCTCGTCTACGCGGACCTGCAGCAGTCGCCGGTCTACGTCTCCGAAAAGGCTTCGGAAGTGATCATCGAAGCCCTCGAAGGCAAGGAAATCGAAGACGAATACGTCCTGCCCACGCCGACGATCGAAAAATCGAACGTGCAGAAGTACGCCAAGGCGTGCACGTTCTGAGCACGACTCACCCCCAGTAGTGAACGAGCACCCCGCAGCCGCCTCGACGCCCGACGCCGGTCAGGGTCGGGCGGCTGCGGGATCGCTCCTCAGCGTCGCCGGGATCAGCAAGTCGTTCGGCGCCGTCCACGCCTTGGACGACGTCGCCTTCGAGGTCGGCAGCGGCGAGGTCCACTCCCTCTGCGGCCACAATGGGGCGGGAAAGAGCACGCTGGTGAAGATCCTCGCCGGCGGCCTGCAACCCGACGCCGGGACGATCCGCTTCGCAGGTGAGGAGGTGAGCCCGCGCGACGTCCAGGCGGCGCAGGAAATCGGCATCGCCCTGGTCGAGCAGGAGCTCGGCCTGGTGCCTTCACTCTCGGTCGCCGAGAACCTCGAGCTCGGTAACGCGGGCGAGCCATTCATCGCCCGCCGCGGACCGTTGCGCAAGCGGGCGAAAGAACTTCTCTCCCGGGTCGGGCTCGCCGACGTGCCGGTGCGCGCGCCGCTCTCGACCCTGCAACCGGGTGAGCGCAAGCTGGTCCAGATCGCCCAGGCGCTCGGGCGCGACGCCCGCGTCCTGATCTTGGACGAGCCGACCGCCTGGCTCGGCTTTCAGGAGAGCGAAAGGGTGTTTGCGGCGATCGCCTCGGTGATCGGCGACGGCGGCGCGGTGATCTACGTCTCGCACCGTCTCGACGAGGTCTTCCGTCTCTCCAACCAGGTGACCGTGCTGCGCGACGGTCGCCGCGTCGGCAGCTGTGCGATCGATGAGATCGACAGGCCGAAGCTGATCGAGATGATGGTCGGCACCCAGGGCAGCGAGCTCCCGGCACCGACCGGCGTGCGCTCCGGCCCGGCCGTCTCGATCGAGAGGCTCGGCGTACCGCCGCGGCTCGAGTCCTTCTCGCTCGAGATCGAGGGCGGGGCGATCGTCGGATTGGCGGGCCAGGTCGGCTCGGGCGCCTCCGACGTCCTTCGCTGCCTTGCCGGGCTGGCCCCCGGGGCGCGCGGCTCCCTCGCCATCGGCGGTCGCCAGGCGGCGCTCCGCGGCCCGGCGGCGATGGCCCGCGCGGGGATCGCCTACGTGCCTTGCGAACGGCAACGCGAGGGCCTCTTCCTCGACCAGAGCATCGAAGCGAACCTGACGGCGACCAGGCTCGGGGCGCTGAGCACCGGCGGCATCCTGGTGCCGGCCCGCCGTCGCGCCGTCGCCAAGCGGCTCGCCGAGCTGGTCAACCTTCCGGGCGAGCGGCTGCGCGCGCCGGTCGGCGAGCTCTCCGGTGGCAACCAGCAGAAGGCGCTGATCGGCCGCTGCCTCGAGCGACGCCAGGGTGAGTTGCTGCTCCTCGACGATCCGACCCGCGGCGTCGACGTCAAAGGCCGCGCCGAAATCCATCGCCTCGTACGCCAGGCCGCGGCTGCCGGCAACACGGTCATCTTCCTCTCGACCGAGCTTGACGAGCTTCTCGAGCTGCCGGACTCGATCGTCACGATTGCCGGTGGGCGGATCGTCGGCAGGCACCTGGCGAGCGAGGCGCGGGCAGCCCAGTTGCTCGCCGAGATGACCCACGCCGCGGCCGAGGAGGTATCGGCGTGAACGCAGAGGCCTCGGCGTTGACCCGCCGTCCCAAAGTCAACCGCGCCCTGACCGGGCGCGGACCGGTCACGGTGATCGCGCCATTGGCGGTCGTCGCGGTGGTGATCTTTGCCCTCACCACCGAAGGGTTCGCCACCAGCGGCAACTTCAAGTCGATCGCGTTCTCGACCGCCTTC
>DASZUH010000234.1:0-8706 GCA_035547715.1 Solirubrobacterales bacterium | reverse complement strand
GTCCAGTCGAGGATCGCGTGGGCCTTGCGCCGGTAGCCCGGGATCTGGCTCATGTGGTAGCTGCGGGCGAGGAACCAGGCGGGGAAGCCGCGGAGCCTGCGATCGCCGATCCGCCCGACCGCCTTGTAGCGGCCGAGGTTCACGAAGGACGCCTCGCTTTTGTACGTGAAGGGTTCCGGATCGCCAATCCCGAGCTCGGCGGCGATGTTGCGGGCGACGACCGGCCCCTGGCGCACCGCGTGCTGGGCGGTCGGCGGGCAGGTGCCGCCGCGCGGGTCGGGGGCGGCGGCACAGTCGCCGATCGCCCAGACCGAGTCGAGGCCCTCCACCCGCAGGTGGTCGTCGACCGGCACCCGGCCGCGCTCGTCGAGCGGCACGTTCATCTGTTTGAGCACCGGCGCCGGGGTGACGCCCGCGGTCCAGACCACGGTCCGGGTCGGCACGACCTCCCCGGTCGAGAGCGTGACCGAGTTCGCGGTCACCTCTTTGAGCTGCGTCTCCAGCTTGATGTCGATGCCGCGGCCGCGCAGCTCGCGCAGGGCGTAGTCGGCGAGGTCCTGGTCGATCTCCGGCAAGACGCGCGGCGCCGCCTCGACCAGCATCCAGCGCATCCCGTGCAGGCGGGCGCGCGGGTAGCTGTCCATTGCGTCGGCGGCGAAGTCCTGGAGCTCGGCCAGCGCCTCGAGGCCGGCGTAACCGCCGCCGACGAAGACGAAGGTGAGCAGTTCCTCGCGCCGGTGGTGGTCACCGGTCGCGTTGGCTTCCTCGAGGTTCTCGATCACCCGGTTGCGCAGGACGATCGCATCGGCGAGGCCCTTGAAGCCCATCGCGTGGTCGGTCAGGCCGGGGATCGGCAGGGTGCGCGAGACCGAGCCCATCGAGAGCAGCAGCTGGTCGTAGGGGATCGTCTCCTTTTCGCCGCTCTTGGCGTGCAGCTCGATCGTCTTCGCCTCGGGGTCGTGGCCGGCGACCTCGCCGAGGCGCAGGTAGGTGCGCTTGAGGATTTCGCGCAGCGGCGTGACCACGTGGCGCGGCTCCAGGGTCCCGGCCGCGGCCTCGGGCAGGAACGGCGAGTAGGTGGCGTAGTTGGTCTCGTTGACGAGCATCAGCCGCGCCGACTGCTTCGGCATGACCTTCTCGAGTTCCCGCGCGGCGGCGAGCCCTCCGAAACCACCTCCGGCGATGACGATGTTCCAGGCCATGCGACGAAGCTAGCAGCTTGTGACAGCGTGTTACAAAGTGCGATGCGTCACTCGGCCGACGGCCGCGACGCGGCGCTCAGAGGCCGAGCTGCTCGCGGATCAGGCGATTGACCTCGCCGCCATCGGCGCGGCCCTTGGTCTCCCGCATCACAGCGCCGACTATCGCCCCGATCGCCTTGCCGTTGCCGGAGCGGATCTGCTCGGCGGCCGCCGGGTCGGCCGCGATCGCGGCGGCGACGATGCCCGCCAGCTCACCGTCATTTCCCCCCATCTGGGCGAGACCCTCGCGCTCGATGATCTCCGCGACGTCGGCGTCGCCGCCGGCGACGAGGATCGCCAGCACCTGTTTGCCGCCCGCGTGGGAGACCTTTTTCGAGACGACGGCGCCGATCAGGTCGGCGAGCGGCTTCGCCTCGGGGCGTTCGGCGTCTTCGGAGGCGCGCAGGGCCGCGGTCAGGTCGCCGGTCACCCAGTTGGCGACGACCCGCGGCTCGGCCACGTCGCCCACCTCCGCGACGACCGCCTCGAAGTACCCGGCCTGGTCGGGATCGCCGGCGAGCAGCCGGGCCTGCGCCCCGTCGAGACCCAGCTCCGTTTCGTAGCGCGCCGTCCGCTCGGCGGGCAGCTCCGGCAGTGAGGCGCGCGCCTCCTCCAGCATCGCCTCGGTCGGCGCGATCGCGACCAGGTCGGGCTCGGGGAAGTAGCGGTAGTCGTGGGCTTCCTCCTTCGAGCGCAGCGAGGTCAGGTCGCCGGTCGCCGGGTCGAAGTGGAGCGTCTCCTGCTCGACCGTCCCCCCCGCGCCGACGATGTCTCGCTGGCGTTCGAGCTCGGCCTCGATCCCGCGCTGCAGGAAGCGGAAGCTGTTCATGTTCTTCAGCTCGGTCTTGACGCCGAGCTCGGTCGAGCCCGCCGGGCGCACCGACACGTTGGCGTCGACCCGCAGGCTCCCCTCCTCCATGTTCACGTCGGAGACGCCGAGCTGGCGGACGGTCTCGCGCAGCAGGCGCGCCCACTCGGCCGCCTCGGCGGGGCCACGCAGGTCGGGCTCGGTGACGATCTCGACCAGCGGCGTGCCGGCGCGGTTGAAGTCGACCAGCGAGGCGGCGGAGCCGTGGATGCGGCCCGAGGAGCCGACGTGGATCGTCTTCGCCGCGTCCTCCTCGAGGTGCGCGCGGGTGATGCGGACCTCGCCCAGTCTCCCCGCGCCGCAGATCGGGACGTCGTACTGACTGATCTGGTAGGCCTTCGGGTTGTCGGGATAGAAGTAGTTCTTGCGGTGGAAGATCGAGCGCGGCGAAATAGCGCAGCCGAGCGCCATCCCGATCTTCAGGGCGTAGCGGATCGCCTCCTCGTTGGGCACCGGCAGCACGCCCGGATGGGCGAGGCAGATCGGGCAGGTGTGGACGTTCGGCTCGTCGCCGAAGGAGAGCTCGCAGCCGCAGAACATCTTCGTCCGGGTCGCGAGCTGGACGTGGATCTCGAGCCCGATCACCGCCTCGAGTGCCGTGTCAGTCAAGGTTCGCCCGATTCTGGCGCAGCAATCGCCGCGGCCGGCAAGGACGCAGACCCGAAGGCGTGGCAGAGCCACGTCGAGCGGTCGAGGACGCCGCCGGGCGTGGCGAGGGCCAGCCAGGGCGGGTGAACGTTGGCTGGCACGGCACTGGCTCAGCCACGGCCGCCTCCCTTCCAGGGCGCGTCGTCGCCGACCGCGGCGGCGAAGCCGATCGCGCTCTCGAGCGCGTGGGCGGCCTCGAGCAGCTTCTGCTCGGCGAAGGCGGGAGCGGCGATCTGGAAGCCGACCGGCAGCTGCGGGGCGCCGTCGCCGGCGCCCACCGGCGCGGCCGGCCCGGCCGGGATCGAGATCGCCGGGATCCCGGCGAGGCTCATCGGCACGGTGAAGAAATCATTCAGATACATCGACATCGGATCGGCGGTCTTCTCGCCGAGGCCGAAGGCGACCGAGGGCGAGGTCGGCGTGATCACGAAGTCGACCTTGGTGAAGGCGGCATCGAAGTCCTCGGCGATCCGCGTGCGCACCTTCTGCGCCTGGCCGTAGTAGGCGTCGTAGTAGCCGGAGGAGAGCGCGTAGGTGCCGAGCATGATCCGCCGCTTCACCTCGGCGCCGAAGCCCTCCGAGCGGGTCCTCTCGTACATCTCGATCAGATCGCCGTCGCCGCCCGCGCGGCGACCGTAACGGACGCCGTCGTAGCGGGCCAGGTTCGAGGACGCCTCGGCCGGGGCGATCACGTAGTAGGCGGAGATGCCGTGCTCGGCGTGCGGCAGGGTGACCTCGGCGATCTCGCCGCCGAGCCCCTCGATCCGCGCCACCGTCGCCTCGAAGACCGCGCGCACGCCGGCGTCGAGCGCCGCGTCGGCGAGCTCCCGCGGGACGCCGAAGCGCAACCCCGCGAGGTCCTCGCGGCTGGGCAGCTCGATCCCGCCCTCGATCCCGACCGAGGTCGAGTCGCGCGGGTCCTTGCCCTGCAGGACGCCGAGCAGGAGGGCCGCGTCGGTGACGTCGCGGGTCAGCGGCCCACACTGGTCGAGCGAGGAGGCGAAGGCGATCATGCCGAAGCGCGAGATCGCGCCGTAGGTCGGTTTGAGCCCGACGATGCCGCAGAGCGCGGCGGGCTGGCGGATCGAGCCACCGGTGTCGGTCCCGAGCGCCGCCGGGGCGAGGCCGCCCGCCACCGCCGCCGCCGACCCGCCCGAGGAGCCGCCGGGGACGCGGCCGCGGTCCCACGGGTTCAGCACCGGGCCGTAGCCCGAGTTCTCGTTCGAGGAGCCCATCGCGAACTCGTCCATGTTGGTCTTGCCGAGGACGCCGGCGCCCGCGGCGGTGAGCTTGCGCACCGCGGTCGCCGTGTAGGGCGGCCGGTAGCCCGCGAGGATCCGCGACCCGGCGGTGGTCGGGATGCCCTGGGTGGTGAAGATGTCCTTGATCGCGATCGGGACGCCGGCCAACGGGCCGGAGTCGGCCGGGGCGGGCGCGTTGGCGCCGTAGGGCGTCTCCTCGCCCTCACCCTCGGGGGCGCTCTCCCCCGCCCCGATCCAATCGGGTTCGCCCTCGGCGCCGCCGTGGTCGGCGGTCCAGAGGTAGGCGTTCAGCTCGTCGGCGGCCGCGGCGGCGCGCCAGGCGGCGCCGTACTCATCCGCCGAAATCTCGCCCGCGGCGATCTTCGCCGCCGCCTCGGCGACGGTCAGGTCGGTCAGCTCGGCCATCAGTCGGCGTCGGCCTGCGGCGAGGGGACGCGGAAGGCGCCGTCCTGCGGTTCGGGCGCGCTCGCGAGCGCCACCTCGGACGGCAGGCTCGTCCAGGGCTCGTCGGCGCGCAGCACGTTCTCCAGCCGGACCACGTGCGAGGTCGGCTCGACCCCCTCGAGGTCGAGGTTGGCGATCCGGTCGACGTGCGCGAGGATGCCCGACAGCTCGCCCGCCATCGTCTCCACCTCGGCGTCGTCGAGTCGCAGCCGCGCCAGCCGCGCGACGTGAAGTACCTGCTCGCGATCGATCACGAGACCGATTCTAGGTGGGGCGCCGCGATCGAGGCTCCCGGCGGGGGGACTCGAGGCGCTTGGCGATCCCGGCGAAGGTCGTCCCTTCCTCGCCCATCGCCCGCCGGCCGCCGTAGGCGATGGCGAGCGCGGCGACGAGGGCGAGGAAGACCGGGAGCTTCAGGGTCGATTCCATGCCGAGTTCGGAGAAGGCGCCGGAGGGGCCCGGCGGCGAGACGATCCGGATCAGGATCAGGAGCGACGCCAGCATGCCGACCACGCAGACCGCGGCGGCGGGCGGGATCGCCGGCCGCCAGTCCGAGCCGCTCATTCGCAGCAGCGCCGCGCCGACCGCGACGACGATCGCCAGCATCAGGAAGAGCGGGATCACTTCGAGCGTCTGCCAGGCGTCGCCGCCCGCCGCCCCGGTGATCACGCCGCCGAGCGGTTCGCCGCCGGTCATCGCCTTGGCGCCGTACCAGTCGAAGAACATCAGGACGAAGAGCAGGACCGCCGCGACCAGCGAGATCGCCTCGCCGCGGCGCAGGCGGTCGAGGCGGATCGGGCTGCGGCGCCCCTTGCCCCGCGGCCGACCCTCCCGCTCGGCCGCCGGGCTCATGCGTGCCCCGAGCGGACGCGCGCGGCCTGCAGGGTGTTGTGGAGAAGCATCGCGATCGTCATCGGCCCGACGCCGCCGGGGACCGGGGTGATCGCCGCGGCGACCGCGGCCGCGGCGTCGTGGTCGACGTCGCCGATGAGGCCCTCCTCGGTGCGGTTGACGCCGACGTCGATCACCACCGCGCCGGGCTTGATCGCCGCGGCGCCGAGCAGCTTCGGCACGCCGACCGCGGCGACCAGGACGTCGGCGCGGGCGCAGACCGCGTCGAGGTCGCGGGTCCGCGAGTGCGCCACCGTCACCGTCGCGTTCGCCAGCAGCAGCAGGCGCGCGACCGGGACGCCGACCAGCTTCGAGCGTCCGACGACGACCGCCTCGGCGCCCTCGAGGTCGACGCCCTCGTGCGCCAGCAGTTCCATCACCCCGGCGGGCGTGCACGGGGTCAGGCCCGGCGTGCCGTGGGCGAGCAGACCGGCGTTGACCGGGGTCAGCCCATCGACGTCCTTGCGCGGGTCGATCGTCGCCACGATCCGGTCGGAATCGAGGTGCCCGGGCAGCGGTAGCTGGACCAGGATCCCGTCGACCGCGTCGTCGGCGTTCAGCTCCTCGACCAGCGCCTCGAGCTCCTCCTGGCGGATCGCCGCCGGCGGCTGCCGGTGGATCGACCTGATCCCGACCTCCGCGCAGGCCTTGACCTTCATCCCGACGTAGATCTCCGAGGCCGGGTCCTCGCCGACCAGCACCGTCGCCAGGCCCGGCGTGCGCGCCGACTCCTCCTCGTAGGCGGTGAGGTCGACCTTGACCCGCTCTTTGACCGCCGC
Organism: Solirubrobacterales bacterium; assembly: GCA_035547715.1. Lineage (GTDB taxonomy): Bacteria > Actinomycetota > Thermoleophilia > Solirubrobacterales > 70-9 > VAYN01. The sequence goes on along the minus strand of DASZUH010000234.1, from coordinate 2,573 downwards.
CGCGACGGCTTTGCCGTCGATCCTCCGCGCCGCCACCGTCACCGCTTCCTGATCGGGGCGTAGTCGGCCATCAGCTTGCGCTCCTTGCCGTCGGTGAAGCGGACCACGACCACGCCGCCGGGCTCGGTGCCGGTCACGACGCCGTCGCCGAAGCTGGCGTGGACGACGTCGTCGCCGGTCCGCATTTCCAGGGCGCCCGTCGGGTCCACCGACCGCGCCGGCTCCGGCGCGCCGAGGCCCGCGTCGCCGAAGGGGCCGCCGTCGAACCCGCCGCCCGCCGAACCGCCCCCGTAGGCGCTCGAGTTCCAGGTCATGCCGGTGCTCGCCGCGGTCGAGTTGCGCTCGGTCAGCTCGGCCGGGATCTCGTCGATGAAGCGCGAGGGCAGGTTGCGCTCGGAGCGACCGAACAGCCGGCGCTCCCGCGCCCAGGTCAGGTAGAGGCGCTTTTCCGCCCGCGTGATGCCGACGTAACAGAGGCGCCGCTCCTCCTCTTCGCCGCCCTCCTCGAGCGCCCGCATGTGGGGGAAGGCGCCGTCCTCACAGCCGATGATGAAGACCGTGTCGTACTCCAGGCCCTTCGCGTTGTGGAGGGTCATCAGCGTGACCTTTTCGCTTTCCTCGCCCTCCAGCGCGTCCTGCTCGGAGCGCAGCATGTTCGACTGCAGGTACTCCTCCAGCGGCGAGATTTCACCCTCGCCCTCGAACTCACGCTCGCGGTCGAACTCGGCGGCGCCTTCGACCAGCGCCTCGAGGTTCTCGGCCCGCCCTTCGGCCTCGACCGTCCGTTCCGCCGCCAGCGCTTCCAGGTAGCCACTCTCGTTCAGCACCCGCTCCAGCAGCGAGTGCATCGAGGAGCCCTCGATCCGGTCGCGGAGCGCGTCCATCATCTCGTGGAAGCGGCCGACCGCCTTGATCGCCGCGGCCGAGAGCCCCGGCACCTCCTCGGCCCGTTCGATCACTTCCCAGATCGTCATCCCGGTCGTGTTGGCGTGGGCGAGCAGGCGGCCCTGCGAGGTGTCGCCGATGCCGCGCCGCGGGCTGTTGACGATCCGCCCGAAGGAGACCACGTCGGCGGGGTTGGCGAGGAAACCGAGGTAGGCGAAGGCGTCTTTGATCTCGGCCCGGTCGTAGAACTTGGTGCCGCCGATCACCTGGTAGCTGAGGTCGAAGCGTTCGAGCGTCTCCTCCAGCACCCGGCTCATCGCGTTGGTGCGGTAGAAGACCGCGACCTCGGAGCGTTTGACCTGGTCCTCCTCGGCCAGCCGTTCGATCTCGCCCGCGACCCAGCGCGCCTCCTCGTGTTCGTCGCCGAGCTCGTAGAGCTGCACCGGGTCGCCGCCGGCGACGTCGGTCCAGAGCTCCTTCGGCCGGCGCTCGCGGTTGTGGGAGACGACCGCGTTGGCGGCCGAGAGGATGGTCTGGGTCGAGCGGTAGTTCTGCTCGAGCTTGATCATCGCCGCTTCCGGGAAATCGGCCTCGAAGTCGAGGATGTTGCGGATGTCGGCGTGGCGGAAGCCGTAGATCGACTGGTCCTCGTCGCCGACCACCATCAGGTTGCCGTGCTCCCTGGCGAGCAGCTGCAGCATCCGGTACTGGGCGTGGTTGGTGTCCTGGTACTCGTCGACGAGCAGGTGACGGAAGGTGCGCCGCCAGCGGTCGCGGACGTCCTCGAAGAGCTCCAGCACGTTGACCGTGCGGACCAGCAGGTCGTCGAAGTCCATCGCGTTGGCCTCGAGCATCCGCTTCTCGTAGAGCGGGAAGATTTCGGCGACGACCTCCTCGAAGCCGCCGACCATCATCTCGCCGTAGCCGCCCGGGTCGATCAGCTGGTTCTTGGCGCCCGAGATCTTCGACTGGATGGCGCGCGGCGGATAACGCTTCGGATCCACGCCGAGCTCGACCATGCACCGTTTGACCATCCGCAGCGAGTCGCCCTGGTCGTAGATCGTGAAGCCTTTGGAGTAGCCGAGGCGCTCGGCGTCGACCCGCAGCATCCGCGCGCAGGCGGAATGGAACGTGGTCACCCACATCGCCCGCACCGAGCGGCCGATCAGGTCACCGACCCGCTCGCGCATCTCGGCGGCGGCCTTGTTGGTGAAGGTGATCGCGAGGATCTCCCCCGGCCGCGCCTCCCCGGTCGCCAGCAGGTACGCGATCCGATGCGTCAGCACCCGCGTCTTGCCCGACCCGGCGCCGGCGAGCACCAGGAGCGGCCCGCCCTCGTACACGACCGCCTCGCGCTGCGGCGGGTTCAGACCGGCGAGCAGCCGCTCGACCCGGTCCGCCCCAGGCTCGGTGGGCGCCCCCTCGGGGATGCCATCAGGTGCGCCGAACGGCTCCCGCTCAGCGCCCGCGGAAGACTCTCGGTCGGCCTGCAAGCTCACTTACCGAGCATAGCCAGGGCACGGGACGCGGCCGTCGGGGCCGTCCCGTCCACGACCCTGGCGGGCTGTGGCCGTGGCCGGGACGGCCGAGGGTTGCGGGGGGACGGTCACGGGTCCGTGGGGAAGGCGCGTCTTCGGTCACGAAGACCCATGGAACGTCACGGTCCGTCCCCACTTCCTCATGCATCG